>NZ_JAPDCL010000028.1:0-55786 GCF_027706025.1 Aeromonas sp. Y311-2
CACGCTTAAAAATAATAAAAGCAGACTTGACCTGATAGTTTGGCTGTGAGCAATTATGTGCTTAGTGCATCTAACGCCGCCATAAACGGCGACAGGGTGGCGCGCCTATTGCGCATAAAATGGCGAAGCCATGCGCAACAGGCGCGGAATCTCTGGCGTCCGGTTTGATGGCTTTGTTATGCAAAGGACTAGTCTTCAATGACGTGTAAACCACGGCGCTTTAAGTCCTCCAACGAATCCAACATTCCCCTTATTAATTCAACAGGATGCCCCTCCCAGTCTTCAACAACGCCAACAATTCTCAAGGGTTCGCAGGTTCTATAGGACTGTGTTGGATTACCGGGAAATCTTTTGTTCGTAAGATTCGGATCGTCTTCGAACGGTCCTGTTGGCTCAACTATGTATATGTAGCCGCGACCCTCGAGGCCAGACAGTGACATAGCAAGTTCAGCTCCCCAAACTGCTGGCTCCATCAAGGCTGAAAAGTAGATGTGCTTAAGAATACGACCGTCCTCGAAATGAGAGATGAACCCTGTGGTTAGCAAGTCACCAATCGCCAAATTGGCTTTGGTTCCATGATAGAACGGTCCTTGCACCTGCTTGTAATTATCATGAGAGATGGGAATCCAATCTTTTACCATTTTAAGACCCTTAATTGTTGGGATTTGGCTGCATAACGTTTGACATGAGGGGCGGCCAAGGGCGCCAGCCCTTGGACGTCCCCCTCGATGGAAGGGTTAGGCATCACTGCGTGTTCGCTCGAATGCCTGGCGTGTTTGAACCATGTACACGGCTGGACCATATGGGGTGGTTACGGTACCTTGCCTCTCAAACCCCGCTTTCTCGTAGCATCGGATCGCTCGCAAGTTGCTCGGCGACGGGTCCGTTTGGATCTTGGTGACCTCGGGATCATTGAACAGCAACTCAACCAGAGCTCGAACCAGCTTGGTTCCCAAGCCTTTGCCCAGTTGTGATGCATTCGCCAGTAACTGGTCTATTCCGCGTACTCCTGGATCGGTTTCTTCTTCCCACCTTCCGTCCCCGCTTCCAAGAGCAACGTACGACTGGGCATACCCAATCGGCTCTCCATTCAGCATTGCAATGTATGGAGTGACGGACTCTTGCGCTAAAACGCTTGGCAAGTACTGTTCCTGTACGTCAGCAAGTGTCGGGCGTGCTTCTTCTCCGCCCCACCACTCGACGATATGAGATCGATTTAGCCACTCATAGAGCATCGCAAGGTCATGCTCAGTCATGAGGCGCAGTGTGACGGAATCGTTGCTGTTGGTCACGATGCTGTACTTTGTGATGCCTAACTTTGTTTTTGCGTTGCTCATGATGTCTAACTCCCAATTTGTGTAGGGCTTATTATGCACGCTTAAAAATAATAAAAGCAGACTTGACCTGATAGTTTGGCTGTGAGCAATTATGTGCTTAGTGCATCTAACTTTGTTTTAGGGCGACTGCCCTGCTGCGTAACATCGTTGCTGCTCCATAACATCAAACATCGACCCACGGCGTAACGCGCTTGCTGCTTGGATGCCCGAGGCATAGACTGTACAAAAAAACAGTCATAACAAGCCATGAAAACCGCCACTGCGCCGTTACCACCGCTGCGTTCGGTCAAGGTTCTGGACCAGTTGCGTGAGCGCATACGCTACTTGCATTACAGCTTACGAACCGAACAGGCTTATGTCCACTGGGTTCGTGCCTTCATCCGTTTCCACGGTGTGCGTCACCCGGCAACCTTGGGCAGCAGCGAAGTCGAGGCATTTCTGTCCTGGCTGGCGAACGAGCGCAAGGTTTCGGTCTCCACGCATCGTCAGGCATTGGCGGCCTTGCTGTTCTTCTACGGCAAGGTGCTGTGCACGGATCTGCCCTGGCTTCAGGAGATCGGAAGACCTCGGCCGTCGCGGCGCTTGCCGGTGGTGCTGACCCCGGATGAAGTGGTTCGCATCCTCGGTTTTCTGGAAGGCGAGCATCGTTTGTTCGCCCAGCTTCTGTATGGAACGGGCATGCGGATCAGTGAGGGTTTGCAACTGCGGGTCAAGGATCTGGATTTCGATCACGGCACGATCATCGTGCGGGAGGGCAAGGGCTCCAAGGATCGGGCCTTGATGTTACCCGAGAGCTTGGCACCCAGCCTGCGCGAGCAGCTGTCGCGTGCACGGGCATGGTGGCTGAAGGACCAGGCCGAGGGCCGCAGCGGCGTTGCGCTTCCCGACGCCCTTGAGCGGAAGTATCCGCGCGCCGGGCATTCCTGGCCGTGGTTCTGGGTTTTTGCGCAGCACACGCATTCGACCGATCCACGGAGCGGTGTCGTGCGTCGCCATCACATGTATGACCAGACCTTTCAGCGCGCCTTCAAACGTGCCGTAGAACAAGCAGGCATCACGAAGCCCGCCACACCGCACACCCTCCGCCACTCGTTCGCGACGGCCTTGCTCCGCAGCGGTTACGACATTCGAACCGTGCAGGATCTGCTCGGCCATTCCGACGTCTCTACGACGATGATTTACACGCATGTGCTGAAAGTTGGCGGTGCCGGAGTGCGCTCACCGCTTGATGCGCTGCCGCCCCTCACTAGTGAGAGGTAGGGCAGCGCAAGTCAATCCTGGCGGATTCACTACCCCTGCGCGAAGGCCATCGGTGCCGCATCGAACGGCCGGTTGCGGAAAGTCCTCCCTGCGTCCGCTGATGGCCGGCAGCAGCCCGTCGTTGCCTGATGGATCCAACCCCTCCGCTGCTATAGTGCAGTCGGCTTCTGACGTTCAGTGCAGCCGTCTTCTGAAAACGACAGGTCTGTTTAAACTGGTTCTGAATTGTTGGTTCAATATAAGTGGTTTCAATATTGTTTTCGAGAGGATATTGAGTGGTTTTTATGGGGTATACCTTTTTAGAACCACCACATGACGATCGAAACACAACCTTTCGATAGCCTTTTGATCTGACAGCACAAACTTTAAGTGTGATCCGTCATCACAAAGTCGCTTTTGAGTTGTATTTGGGTATTTAAGCGACGTTGCTCACCATTCCTGATCTGCTGAATGGGATGCCAAAGGAGGAAATCTACAGAAGCTGGGCTTTGAGGTGAGTCATTTTTTCGACTCACCGAACAAGCCAGCAGCCAAGCGCAGCGCGGCAGGCTACTGGAAGTTACGTACAAAAGCCCAACCATGTGGCACCATACTAACCAGAACTCTGTCTCAAGCGACCAAATGGCCGTACCAATATGAAACCCGACAGCGATGTTATTCACCAGCTGATTACCCTAGCCAACAGCAACCCCCAGGTGCAGGTGCTTTGGCTTTACGGCTCCCGTGCCAAGGGGACTGCAGGTCCTGCCAGCGACTGGGATCTGGCGGTGGCCTTTGATCCAATCAAACAGAGTGGACCACTGGGTACTGCACTGGAAAACCGCTTGCGCCCTGAACTGCTCGCGCTGGAGTGGCAACGTGCCCTGGGATTGGCAGAGGGGAAACTTTCGGTCGTCGATATCAATCAGGCCCCGATTCCGTTGGCTTTTGCGGTAGTAGATGCAAATCGTCCTCTCTATAGCCGTGATGAGGGGCGGCGTTTGCAAGAGGAGGCGCGGATAATGTCGCAGATGGAACTTGGTTATCCCCATCGCCAAGCCTATATCAGCAAACATCATTCTGAGGAGTGGAGTAAAGATGAGTGATAACGCCTATATAGGAGCTTTACGTATCAGCCTGTCGCGCTATAAGGCCGAGCTGTCAGAGATACGGGCTATTCTGGCGCTGCGGGCGCTTTCCAATCTGGAGTACCGCGCAGCTGAGCGAACTCTACAAGTGTCTATCGAAGCGTGTATTGGCGTGGCAAAGCACTGGGCTAAAGCATTGGCAAGTCATACCCCACAGGATGCCTATCAGGCATTCGAAATCCTGGCCCAGCGTGGTGCGCTATCCCCCGACACCTTAATCGGCTGGCGCAAGATCATTGGCCTTCGCAATGCGCTAGTGCACGACTATCTGAATATCGACCCCGAGATCATCCGTAGCGTCATTGCTCAAGGCTATAGCGACCAGCTGTTCACGTTTGCAGAGCAAGGTCTCGACTGGTTGGCTGCCCATATTGATTGAAACTTCGACGTCATATCTCCGTTTACCGTTCTCTTACCCGCTATAGAGGATAAGTGCTAAATACCGCCTATAGCGTGTAAGTTATATTTACCTCCTACAACAGGTAAACATTGATATACCTGCCATAGCGTGTAAATTGGAAGAAGGCACGCTACCAGGTTGTCGAATCATGAAAGTAACCAGCGCCAAGCAGCTGAGCGCCTGTATCAAGGATGCCAGGCTTTCGCAAAAGCTCTCTCAAGGCAAAGTGGCCGAGAAAGTGGGGATTAGGCAAGACACAGTTTCCAACTTCGAGCTCAATCCTGAGTCCACCAAGCTGGAGACCCTGTTCAAAATCCTCGCAGCACTCGAATTGTCACTGGACATCAAACCCCGCAATGAGTCATCCGACAGTCCGGCATCGGGCTGGAAGGAGGAGTGGTAATGGCCAATCTGGCTGTCTACATGAACGGCTATCGGGTAGGCACATTCACCAAAACTACCAGCGGTGCCCATCAGTTTCAGTACCATGAATCATGGCTAGCACAATCGGGCAGCCGTCCGATCTCACTCTCCATGCCATTGCGCCATCAGGCCTACCGGGGTGATGAAGCCTATAACTTCTTCGACAACCTGCTGCCAGATAATACAGAGGTGAGGAACAGGGTTGTAGCACGCTATCAAGCGGCATCAACCCAGCCCTTCGATCTGCTCAGTTGCATTGGCCAGGATAGCGTAGGGGCATTACAGCTGGTTACCGAAGGGCACGACGTTCCAGATGTCAGGCGAATCGACTACAAGGCACTTTCCGATGACGAGCTCGAGCAGATCCTGACCAGCTACAAATCAGGAATCCCTTTGGGGATGGTCAGGGAGCAAGAGGAGTTCAGGATCTCTATCGCCGGGGCGCAAGAAAAGACTGCGCTGCTCTATCTCGATGGCCGTTGGTACTTGCCACTCAACGCAACGCCGACAACCCACATTATCAAACTCCCTATCGGCAAGATTGAAAGCCACTCCTACTCGATAGACCTCTCCCAGAGCGTAGAAAACGAATATCTCTGCACTCTGATTGCCAGGGAGTTTGGTCTACCCGTACCTCACTGCTTCATGATGCAGGTTGGCCAGGTCAAAGCACTGGCTGTGGAACGCTTCGACAGACGTTACGCTGCCGATCGCAGTTGGATCATGCGCCTTCCCCAAGAAGATTTCTGTCAGGTATTGAATGTTCCGTCAGCACGGAAATACGAGAGCCATGGAGGACCAGGGATCACTGACATCATGAAAACCTTGCTGGGCTCTGCGACACCAGAACAGGATCGCTACCTGTTCATGAAATCTCAGGTCCTGTTCTGGCTGCTGGCGGCCACCGATGGCCATGCAAAGAACTTCTCGGTCTTTATTGAACCGGAAGGGCGTTTTCGCCTGACCCCTTTTTACGACATCCTATCTGTCTATCCAGTGTTTGGCGGCCGAGGCCTCAACCGAAGGGACGCCAAGCTCGCTATGGGCCTAGCAAGCAGCAAGGGAAAGAAATACGCCATTGAGCAGATATTCCCGCGTCATTTCTTCCAAACGGCGAAAGCTGTGGGATTTGAGCGTTCTGCTATGGAAGAGATCCTGACAGAACTGGCCAACTCCGTTGATGATGTTATTGAGCGTGTTACACAGCAATTGCCAGCGGGCTTCCCCGATGCCATCAGCAGCACCATTCTAGAGGGCCTAAAAGCCCGCTCAGCCAGGCTGATAAAGGGCTGGGATTAAATTGGCGGTATGTGGGATGATTGCACGGTTAGCCTAACCACCTATGGGAAGTTTGCACGGTTCGAAGAGTAAAAGCGGCTTTCCAGGCACCGGACGGTGCTATGGTCGGTGCAAAATATGTTCAAAACTCACCTAAAAAGCGGTTTTGAATGCGTGTAGTAGCATCGCGTTGATTCATGTGGGAAGGCTGCACGATCGAGAATAGACTATGTGGGAACGCTGCACGATAGCAGAAACCCGTGAGCGGCCTCTCAATATGCTGTTTTAGTTACCTTTACCCCAAGCTGCCCCCGAAAAGTCACTAACATATTGAAGATAATAGATTATTTACATTCTGCATCGGCAAGTAACTCTCCGCACAGCAGGCAACAAAAAGCCCGGGTTCATCCCGGGCTTTTTGTTGTGCGTTTTTTGTCCGCAAACCTAGAGGCGACGCAGGCACCACATGAAGTAAGCGCCCCCTAACAAGGTGGAGACCAGCCCGACCGGCACCTCCAGCGGGAAGAGGATCTGCTGGCCGACCCAGTCCGCCGACACCATCAACAGGGCGCCGGAAGCGGCGGCCCCAAGCAGGTGCCAGCGAGCCCGCACCAGCCCCATCAGCTTGGCCATATGCGGTGCCAACAGACCGACGAACGAGAGCGGCCCCACCACCAGGGTGGCACTGGCGGTGAGCACGGCCACCAGCAGCAGGATGGCAAGCTGGGCACGGTTGAGGCGAATACCGAGTGCAGTGGCTACCGCCGCCCCCATCGGCAGCAGATCGAGCCAGCGGCTCACCAGCAGGCAGGCGGCCAGCATCAACAGCGCCAGCCCCACCAGCCCATAGGCCACCGGCAGGGTGACGTAATAGGTGGAGCCGGACATCCAGGAGAGCAGTTGCTGCACCCGCAGGTCGCCGTTGGCCAGCGCGATGGCCTGCAGCGGCTCAAACAACGCTGTGATGGCGATACCTGAGAGCAAGATCCGCTCCGGCTGGAAGCCGTGCTTGCGATTGACCAGCACCAGCAGCAAGAGACAAGCGAAGGCACCGAGCAGGCCACCGATCAGCATCAGCGGCAGGGGCAATGCAGGCAGCAACAACGCCGTCGCTATCACCCCCATAAAGGTGCCGCCGCTCACCCCCAGCAGCTCCGGGCTCGCCATAGGATTGTTGCTGACCCGCTGCAACAGGGTGCCCGCCAGCGCCAGCAGCACGCCAGCCGCCCCCGCCGCCAGAGTGCGCGGCAACCGCCACTCCAGCTGGGCCTGCCAGCGGAGCCAGCTCGGCCAGCTCCAGCCCGTCATTCCCTGTCCAACCAGCAGGGAGGCGACCATGGCCAGCAGCAGCCCGACCAGCAACAGGCCGACAAGGCGAGCCGGTGCCGGATGGCGAGCCACCAGCAGGCTGGCGTTTGCCTTTGGCGTACCCGACTTGATGCCAAGGCGCGGGATCAGCCAGAGCAGCAGCGGAGCCCCCAGCATGGCTGTCATGGCGCCAGTGGGGATCAAGACTGGCCAGAAGCGGCTCAGACTCTGCAGCAGCAGATCGGTCGCCGCCAGCAGCAGGGCGCCGAGGATCGGTGCCCACAACAACCGCTGGCCAAGCTGGCGGATCCCGAGCAGCCGCACCATGGCGGGCGCTGCCAGCCCGATAAAGCCGATCAGCCCCACCACGCTCACCACGCAAGCGGTGACAAACACCGCCAGCCCAAGTCCGGCAAAACGCAGATGCTGCAGGGAGACCCCCAGACTGCGGGCGCTGGCATCATCCAGCTCCAGCACCGCCAGCGGGCGCACCAGTACTGCGGCCAGCAAAGCGGCTGCAAGCAGGCGGGGCAACAGATAACTCACCCCGCTCCAGCTGTTCTGCACTAGCGAGCCACTACCCCACACCAGCAAGCCTTTCAGCTCCTCCTGAAAGAACAGCAAGAGCCCCATGCTGATGGCCGCCAGATAGAGGTTGATCACCAGCCCGGCAAAGACGATGACCACCGGATTGAGCTGACGACGCCAGGCCAGGGCAAACACCAGTGCCATCGCGAGGCTGCCGCCGGCCATGGCGATCCACTCCCGCCCCAGCAGCAACCAGGAGGGGGCAAACAGGGTCACCATCATCAACGCCAGTTGGGCACCGGAGGCTACCCCCAAGGTGGTCGGTGACGCGAGCGGGTTGCGCAGCACCTGCTGCATCAGGGTGCCCGCCAGCCCGAGCGCCGCCCCGGCCAACAGGGTGACAGCCAAGCGGGGTAGCCAGCTGAAATGCACCACCGCTTGGCTGACATCATCCAGATTGGGGGCGAAGAGGCTCTGCCACCAGAGCGCACCGGGCAGCTGGCGAGCCAGCTCCCAATACGCGAGCGAGAGGGTCAACCCCAGCAGGATCGAGACCGGCCGCAGCAGCGGCGATGTGAGCAGTCGCTTCATCGGCTCGCCTCCATACGCTCGGCATCTTGCAACAATGCATCACTGAGCTGACCGGCGAAACGGCGGGCGGCCAATACGCCACCAAAACTCCAGACCGCAGGCAGATGCAGCACGGGGGCTTGGCGTACCAGCGGCAGATGCTGCCACAGCCCAGGCTCCTGCAGCCGTTCGCTCACCCCGACCGGAATGGGATCGACCACCACCAGCCGCGCGGTTGGCAAGGTCATAAACTGCTCGATGCTGACCACCGAGAAACCCCAGTCATTGGTCTGCTCCTGCCAGCCATTACGCAGGCCGAGCCGCGTCATCACCGCATCGAACAGGCTGTGGCGACCAAACACCCGCACATGGCGCTCATCGATAAACTGCACCACCAGCAGGGGCGGCAGATCCGCAGGCAATCTGGCCTGCATGCTGGCGAGATCCCGATCCAGCTCGGCCAGCAGCCGTTTGCCCTCGGCGGTTTTGCCCACCATACGGGCGAGAGTCAGGGTCACCTCGTGCAACCGCTGCCACAGATCGGTTTGCCCATCATAGAGGGCAATGGTGCTCACCGGTGCAATACGGGAAAGAGTTGGCGCCAGCGGGGCCGCCAGCGGCGAGATGAGGATGCGATCGGGTTTGAGCTCCGCCAGCAGCTCACGGTTGGGCTGGGTACGCAGGCCGATATCCACCACTCCGGCAGGTAGCCGTGGCTCGCCGACCCAGGCCTGATAGGGACCAGCATCCCCCACCGCCAGCGGAGTCACCCCGAGTGCCAGCAGGGTCTCGGCTATGGTCCAGTCGACGGTGGCGATACGGGGTAGCGGTGCAGAGGCGATCGGGGATGTTTCGGCCTGCGCCGCAAGTGGCAGCAGCAGGCTAATAAGGCAGGGTGCCATCTTCTTCAATAAACGGTTCAAGAGAGCCCCCCCGGTCAGACGATGGCGATGGGATGAGCATGAGCCGGGTGGCGAATGACCTCCATCGGAATACCATAGATGGCGTGCAGAGTCTCACTGGTCATGAGCCCCTCAGGTTCGCCGTGGGTGAGCAGGCGGCCGGAGTGGAGCGCCACCAGCCGATCGCAGAAGCGGGAGGCCATATTGATGTCGTGAATGACGATGATGACCCCAAGGTTTAGCTGACGGCTCAACTGCTTGACGAGCGTCAGCACCTCCACCTGATGGGCCACATCCAGCGCGGCCAGCGGCTCGTCCAGCAAGATGAAGCGGCTCTCCTGGGCCAGCAGCATCGCCAGCCAGACCCGCCCCCGCTCGCCGCCGGAGAGGGTATCCACCAGCCGATCGGCAAAGCGTTCGGTATGGGTAAGGGCGATGGCCCGCTCGACCTGACGGTGATCCTCCGCCCCCATCCGGCCCAGCAGGCCGCGCCAGGGGTAGCGGCCCATCTCCACCAGCTCCCGCCCGAGCAGATTCTCGGCGCTCGGCAGATGCTGGGGCAGATAGGCCACCTGACGGGCAAACTCCCGGTTGCCCCAGTCGGGTAGCGGCTTGCCATCGAACAGGATCTCGCCGTCGCTGAGGGGTTGCTGGCGTGCCAGCAGCTTGAGCAGGGTCGATTTGCCCGACCCATTGTGGCCGATGAGGCCATAGACCTGTCCCTGCTCGAAACGCAGGTCGGTGGGGTGCAGCAGCGTGCGGTCATTGACCGTGAAGCAGGCTGATTTCATCTCGAACATAAGCAATTCCTGTGCTGGCTTGCCGCCAGTCTCATCGGTGCCGGTATCAAACCGGCACCT
Source organism: Aeromonas sp. Y311-2 (assembly GCF_027706025.1). NCBI lineage: Bacteria > Pseudomonadati > Pseudomonadota > Gammaproteobacteria > Aeromonadales > Aeromonadaceae > Aeromonas > Aeromonas sp. Y311-2. Next base: position 9,994 of record NZ_JAPDCL010000028.1, read on the forward strand.
CGCAATCCAGATGGGCGATCGCATCGCGGCTCACTGCGGCACGGCGCACGCCGGTCAGTTCGGTGAGCTGGCCCTGACGCATCTCCAGCAGGCGATCGGCCAGCGGGAAGTAGTGATCGTCGTGACTGATGGCAATCACCGTCTTGCCCATCTCCTTGAGGCGCGGCAACAGCACCTGATAGAAGATGCGGCGGAACTGGGGATCCTGATCTGCGGCCCACTCGTCAAACAGCATAACCTCGCGCTGCTCGGCCAGCGCCAGCAGCAGGGCGACCCGCTTGCGCTGCCCTTGAGAGAGATCGATATCGGCGATAAAGCCATCCTCGATGGTGAGCTTGCTGCCCATCTGCAACCGCTCCAGCCACTCGGCCACCAGCTCATCCTTGGGTTCCGGCCCCAGCAGGTGCTGGAACAGGTGATAGTCGGTGAAGATGGCGGAGAAGAGCGCCAGATAGCCGTTGCGATCGGTGACGGGTTCACCATCCAACAGGATGCGGCCCGATACCGGCTGGTAAAGGCCGGTCAACAGCATGGCCAGCGTCGACTTGCCGGATCCATTGCCACCGATGATGAAGATCTGCTCCCCCTTTTCGATGACAAGATCAATGGGGCCAACGGCAAAGCCGCCCTCCCCCTGATAGTGAAAGCTCACCTGCTCCAGCTCGATACGCTGCCAGGGGCGGATGGCGGGCGGCAGCGGGAAGTCCGCATCCGGCTCGGCCAGATTGAGGGCGGCGATCTTGTCGAACGCCACCTGAGCGGCAAGCAGGGTCGGCAGGGCGCCAATCCCCTGCAACAGCGGGGTGCGCAGGAACAGCAGGGTCAGCGCGAAGGTGGCGGCCACATTGGTGTTGGCCCAGCCAAGGCCGTTGGCCAGAAAGAAGACCAGACCGATCGCCCCCAGCATCATGATATTTGACCAGTTCACCGCGCTCAGGTGATAGGTGTCGGCGCGAATGATCTGCTGGCGGTAGTCACGGGCATTTTGCTCATAGAGCTGGTGGTAAACGAAGTGAGCCCGCTCGCGGTTGAGCGCCAGCTCCTTGCTGCCCGCGATGATGGCCTGATAGTTCTGATAGAGCCGATCTTCGGCCTGACGCATGTGGGAGAGATGGCGATAAACACGGTTCACCAGCAACCAGCCCACCACCATGGTGACGGTGACCCAGAGCGCGGTCACCCCGAGCAACGCAGGAGAGAGCCAGCCGAGATAGAAGGCAGAACCCAGCGTGAGCACCAGCCCCTGCACCAGCTCAGGCAGGCGCACGAAGGCAATGGTGATCTGGCCGATATCGCTGGAGAGGGAGGCCAGCAGTGGCCCCTGACCAATCTGGCGGATGCGGGCGACATCGGTATCCAGCAGTTGCTTGAGCAGACGGCCGCGCAACCGGTAGACAAAATGGTGACCGAGAGTGGTCAGGGCCAGCTGAGATCCGAGTGTGATCACCAGCAGCAGCACAATCAGGCCGACCAGCTGACCGAGGATCGGCAGCGGATCACCTATAGATTCGATAAGAGACTGATTAATAAAAGCAATGACGCCAATCCCGCTGACGGCACTGAGCAGACTGAGCAGGGTAATGGCGATAAAAGGCCAACGATATTGACGATAAACCAGAGACAAAAGTTCCATAACGGACCGGTATTCCAGAGAGATCAGAACAACTGCGGGTGAAAAGAAGGGCGGGAATCCGGTTCCCGCCCGACTTCGATTACCAGCGGTAGTTGATGCTGCCCACTACGCTGCGCGGCTCGCCGTAGTAGCAGTAGTAGTCACAACTGGCCACGTAGGTTTCACCCAGCAGGTTGTTGACGTTGAGCTGGGCACGCCAGTTCTTGGCAAAGTCATACCCGATCATCGCATCCCAGACGGTATGGGCCGGCACCTCGGCAGAGCCGTAGATGGGGGTATAGTCCGCATTCACGGCGCCAATACCCACGCTGGAACCGATATAACGCACACCGCTCCCCAGCTCCAGACCCGAAGCCACCCCTTGCTGCACCTTGTAGTTACCCCAGAAGGAGGCCTGGTGGCGCGGGATCAGGCTGGCACGGCGATCGCCACTGCCGGTGTCGTTGGTTTTGGCATCGGTGTAGGTATAAGCAGCGGTCAGACGCAGTGCATCGGTCACCTGCACGCTCCCTTCCAGCTCAACCCCCTGAGAGGTCACTTCACCCGCCTGGGTCTGCTGGCCGGAACCGGTAGAGACCAGCGAGTTGGTCTGGGCCAAATCGAACAGCGCCAGATTGATGTAACCGTCGAGGAAGGCAGGCGCATACTTCATGCCGGTCTCGTAGAGCTTGCCCTTGAGCGGCTTGTAGGAGTTTCGGGTGTTAGGATCGATCCCCGGCAGCACCTCGAACGACTCGGCATAGGCAAAGTAGGGAGAGAGGCCGTTGTCAGCCAGATACATCAGGCTGCCCGAGAGGGATAGCTCGTGATCGTACTGGCGCTCGTCCTTGCTGGTATTGGTGTTGTGGGTCTCCACATAGTCAAAACGGCCACCGGCAGTCAGCAACCAGCGATCGTCCCAGCGGATCTGGTGCTGGGCATAGAGGCCGCTCTGGCCCTTGCTGCTCTTCTGGTGAGTAGCGGTCGATTCGTCAAAACCGGGGAAGCCGCTGTAATCCGGGTTCATGGTATTGATGGAGCCCATACCGTAGTTGTCGGCCTCGACCCCTTCATTGACATGACGCTGCAGATCAACCCCCAGCAACAAGGTCTGCTCGGTGCTGTCGGTGTTCCAGTAGCCCACCATCTGGTTGTCCATGGTGGCACTCTTGGTATTGCCATCGCGGTAAACCAGGCCACGACTGGCGGTTGTGCCTTCATAGGTCGGGAAGATATAGGTCTGGCGCAGCAGCAGATCGTTATAGTTGAAGCGGACGTTCTGCTTGAACTCCCAAGTCTGGTTGAGCTGGTGGGCCAGCTCATAACCGGTGGAGATCTGGGTATTGCGGTTGCGATCGTAATCCGGCTGACTCAGGTTGGTGGAGGGATCAATCTGGCCACCTGACGTATTCAGGGTGCCATAGACCGGGAAGAAGCCGTTGGTCGGGACCCCTTCGTCGTGCAGGAAGCTGGCCAGCAGGGTCAGGCTGGTACGATCCGAAAGATCGAAGGTAACGCTCGGCGCCAGATAAACGCGATCGTTGTAGGTGCCGGTAAGCACACCATCACGCTCTTTATAAAGAGCAACCATGCGGTAGCGGCTGTTGTCGGAGAGCGCGTCAGAGACATCTACCCCGACCTGACGATGATCCCGGCTGCCAAGCTGCAGATCTACCTGCCCTTGCGGCGTGGCGGTCGGTCGCTTACTGATTGCATTGATCACCCCACCCGGAGGCGCCTCACCGTAAAGGATCGAGGCTGGCCCCTTCAGCACCTCCACACTCTCCAGACCGAACGGTTCCGGCGTCCAGACGTAGTAGCCGGTGCCAAACAAGCGGTTGCCATCCAGATAAGAGGCTGCATCGAAGCCACGCACCTTGAACCAGTCGGTGTTGTTGTCGGAACCATAGAGACCGGTCAATACGCCGGAACGGTAGCGAATCGCTTCATCCAGCTGCAACACGGCGTGCAGATCCAGTTCCTCGCGATTAACCACGGAGACGGCGCGAGGGGTCTCGGCCATCGGCACTTCCACCTTCATGGCCGTACCGGTCACCACCATGGTTTCGCTGGCTTTGGGCAGCTCAGCGGTGGTTTGTTCGGCCATCAGCGGCAGGGAGACGAGCAAACCGGAGAGCGAAAGCACGCCGAAGGCGCCCTTCTTGCCGGGTCCTGTAGTGTATTTTTGCGCAATCATATTAAAGTCTCGTTTATCAATGAGTTATGTTGTTTTAATTGTTATTTGTGGTCGTTTGTCACGACATCACCCTGTTCCATGGGCGAATAAAGCAGCGCAATCCTACTACAGGAGCCGTGATCGAATCGATTCAATAATTGCTAATCATTTGCATCTACATTGTTATCTAGCTGCATCATTGGCAGGATCTCGCAGGGGATGGGAGTCATCAGGAGAGCCATGAGCGGAGAAGAAAATGGAGAGGAATATAAAGAAGCAGAAAAAAGATCGGCAGGATGGATCCGGCTGCATTATCTGACTGGATCCATTATCCCCAAGCTTTATCCATATTTATCCACACCCTTTGGCGGTAGAATCCGGCTTTCCGTTTCTTTGTCTGAAATCAGGATCCATTCCATGGCCAAACTCAATCTCGTCGTCGGCTCCATGCTGGGCGCCGCCGAATATGTCGCAGACCACGTCGCCAACCTGCTGGAACAGGCTGGCCACCAGACCCGGATCCACAACCCGGCCAAGCTGGCAGAGGTGCTGGATGATGCGGGATCCATCCTGCTGGTGGTCACTTCCACCCATGGTGCCGGGGATGTGCCCGACAACCTGCAACCCTTCTCCAAGGATCTTGCCGAGCAGCATCCGGATCTTAATTCATTGAAATATGGCGTGATCGCCCTTGGCGACAGCAGTTATGACACCTTTTGCCAGGGTGGCAAGACGCTGGATCGCCTGCTGGCCGAGTGCGGTGCCAGCCGGATCGGCGAGCGGCTCGACATCGATGTGACCCAACACGAGATCCCCGAAGATGCCGCAGAAGTGTGGATCCGCGACTGGATGACGATGATCGCCTGATCAGCGTGCGGGAGATCCTGAAAAAAAGCTTGATCTCCCCACTTATCCCCAGATCGACTATCCACCATGTTATTAACAGATTGATCCGGGGGAGTTGTTCTACAAGGTTACCCACAACGCCCAGGGGTAATGTGCATAACTACGGTGTAAAGCTCTGCAAAACCTATAGTTATCCATGTATTAGATCCAGACCGACAGACCTCTGTGTATAAAAGTCCTGGTTATCCCCTCGTTCACCGGGCCTGGATCCAAGCTTTTCCACAAGCTAGGATCGTCCTTAAATTAATGATCTTTATGATCAAAAAGTGCTTATCAACAGAAAGGGCGGATCCTAATAAGAGATCCAGTAAAAGATCGATCTAAAGATCCTTAAGATCTAATTAGTGGATCCTCCCTTCATACTGAACGTTAAGTAGACGTTCCCCTCAGGACGCGAAACAGATAGAATGTTCCGCCCTTTAGCCCAGGCAAATAAAGATCTTCAGGCGTGCAGATCAAGGTGATCCCAATGCAATACCATGAACAATTTGATGTGATCGTCGTCGGTGGCGGTCATGCCGGAACCGAAGCAGCAACAGCGGCAGCCCGTATGGGCATGAACACCCTGTTGCTGACCCACAATATCGATACGCTGGGACACATGTCCTGTAATCCGGCGATCGGCGGGATCGGCAAGGGACACCTGGTCAGGGAAGTTGACGCACTCGGCGGGATCATGGCGCGTGCCATCGATCTTGGCGGGATCCAGTTCCGCACCCTCAACTCCTCCAAGGGCCCGGCAGTGCGAGCCACTCGTGCCCAGGCGGATCGCCTGCTCTACAAGGCCGTCGTTCGCCAGATGCTGGAGAACTACCCGAACCTGAAGATCTTCCAGCAGGCCTGTGACGATCTGATCATGGACGGGGATCGTGTTGCCGGTGTGGTCACCCAGAGCGGGATCCGCATCAGTGGCAAGACAGTGGTGCTGACGGTCGGTACCTTCCTGAATGGTTTGATCCACATCGGGATGGAAAACTACAAGGGCGGCCGTGCCGGGGATCCTCCCTCGATCGCATTGGCCCAACGCTTGCGTGAACTGCCGCTGCGTATCGATCGTCTCAAGACGGGCACCCCGCCGCGCATCGATGCCCGCAGCGTCGATTTCTCCGTCATGCAGGAACAGCACGGCGACGATCCGCGCCCCGTCTTCTCGTTTATCGGCAATGCCAGCCAGCATCCCCGTCAGGTGCCTTGCTACGTCACCCACACCAACGAGCGTACCCACGAGGTGATCCGCAATAACCTGGATCGCAGCCCCATGTACGCCGGTGTGATCGAAGGGATCGGCCCGCGCTACTGCCCGTCGATCGAAGACAAGATCACCCGTTTCGCCGACAAGACGGCGCACCAGATCTTCGTCGAGCCGGAAGGCCTGACCACCCACGAACTCTATCCGAACGGGATCTCCACCAGCCTGCCGTTTGACGTGCAGGTGCAGATCGTCCGTTCCGTGCGTGGCTTCGAGAACGCCCACATCACCCGCCCCGGCTATGCCATCGAATATGATTTCTTCGATCCGCGGGATCTCAAGGCCAACATGGAGAGCAAGTGCATTCCAAACCTGTTCTTCGCCGGCCAGATCAACGGCACGACCGGTTACGAAGAGGCGGCGGCACAAGGCCTGATGGCCGGTCTGAACGCGGCCCTGCGTGCCCAGGACAAGGATCCCTGGAACCCTCGTCGGGATCAGGCCTACATGGGCGTGATGATGGACGATCTCTCCACCCTGGGGACACGCGAGCCTTACCGCATGTTCACCAGCCGCGCCGAATACCGCCTGCTGCTGCGGGAAGACAACGCCGATATCCGCCTGACTGCCATCGGTCGCGAGCTGGGTCTGGTGGATGACGAGCGCTGGAGCAAATTCAACGCCAAGATGGAACAGGTCGAGCTGGAGCGTCAGCGCATGCGTTCAACCTGGATCCACCCGCAACACCCGTCACTGGAAGCGGTCAACGCCCTGGTCAACACCCCGCTGACCCGCGAACAGAGTCTGGAAGAACTGCTGCGTCGCCCCGAGGTGACCTATGATGCGCTGATGGCCATCGAAGGGGTCGGCCCTTCCGTGACTGATCCTGCCGCGGCCGAACAGGTTGAGATCCAGATCAAGTACGCCGGTTACATCGAGCGTCAGCACGATGAGGTGGAAAAGCAGCTGCGCAACGAGAACACCCTGCTGCCGCTGGATCTGGATTATCGCGAGGTGAACGGCCTCTCCAACGAGGTGAAAGCCAAGCTGAACGATGCCAAGCCGCAGACCATTGGTCAGGCTTCCCGCATCTCCGGTATCACCCCGGCGGCCATCTCCATCCTGCTGGTTCACCTGAAAAAACACGGCCTGCTGCGTAAAACCGCCTGAGGATTCTTACCGTTGGAAAATATGCTGGAAAGATTGAACGGCCTGCTCAAGCAGGCCGAAATTGTTATCACCGATACCCAAAAGAGCCAACTGGTGCAGTTGGTCGAGTTGCTGCACAAGTGGAACAAGGCTTACAATCTCACCTCGGTGCGAGATCCGGACGCCATGCTGGTCAAGCATATCCTCGATAGCCTGGTGGTAAGCCCCCACTTGCACGGTGAGCGCTTCATCGACGTGGGGACAGGTCCCGGCCTGCCGGGATTGCCGCTGGCGATCATCAATCCGGACAAGCAGTTCGTCCTGCTTGACAGTCTGGGCAAGCGGATCAACTTCATCCGTCAGGTGATCCAGGAGCTGGGTCTGACCAATGTGACGCCGGTCAAATCCCGGGTTGAAGAGTATCAACCCGAGGTGGGATTTGATGGTGTACTGAGTCGGGCATTTGCCTCGCTGGAGGACATGCTGAGCTGGTGTCACCACCTGCCGTCAGAACAGGGCTGCTTCCTGGCGCTCAAGGGACAATATCCCGAGCAGGAGCTGGCCCAGTTGCCTGCCAATATCCGTCTGGTAGCCTGTCATGAGTTGCGGGTGCCGGAGCTGGAAGGCGAACGTCATCTGCTGGAATTCAAACATATCCAGCCCGAATAGGGTCGCAGTTTCATTTAGGGGATCGTGTGGGAAAAGTCATCGCCATAGCCAACCAGAAGGGTGGAGTGGGTAAAACCACCACCTGTGTGAATCTGGCCGCCTCCATGGCTGCCACCCGGCGTAAGGTGCTGGTGATCGATCTGGATCCGCAGGGCAATGCCACCATGGGCAGTGGTGTCGACAAGTATGATGTCGAGCGCACCGCCTATGAGTTGCTGATCGAGGATGCCCCCATCAGCGAAGTGATCATCCCCGAAACCACCGGGGGCTATCACCTGATTGCCGCCAACGCCGACGTGACCGCGGCCGAAATCCGTCTGATGGAATTTTTCGCCCGCGAAATCCGCCTGCGCAATGCGCTGGCTTCGGTGCGGGACAAATACGACTATGTCTTCATCGACTGCCCGCCCTCTCTCAACATGCTGACCGTGAACGCCATGGCCGCCGCCGACTCCGTGCTGGTGCCCATGCAGTGCGAATATTACGCGCTGGAGGGGCTCACCGCCCTGGTCGACACCATCAGCAAGCTGGCCGCCGTGGTCAATCCGGAGCTCAAGATCGAAGGGGTGCTGCGCACCATGTTCGATCACCGCAACCGGCTGGCCAATGATGTGTCCGATCAGCTAAAACAGCACTTTGGCGACAAAGTCTACCGCACCATCATTCCCCGCAACGTTAGACTGGCTGAGGCCCCGAGTTTCGGTGCCCCGGCCATGCACTATGACAAATCATCGGTGGGCGCCAAGGCCTACCTGGCACTGGCTGGCGAGATCCTGCGCCGCCAGGAGCAGGAACGTCAGGCGACCATCGCAGACCGAGAGAGCATATGACTCCGAAAAAACGTGGACTGGGCAAGGGGCTGGATGCCCTGCTCAGTACCAGCACGGCTGCCCGCCAGAAACAGGTGATGAGCGATCAACGTACTGAAGAGGCCATGGCCCCCACCAATCAGGGCGAGCTGCGCAAGCTGCCGGTGGAGTGGTTGCAGTCCGGCAAGTACCAGCCCCGCAAGGACATGTCCCAGGATGCACTGGAAGAGCTTGCCAACTCCATCCGCGCTCAGGGGGTGATCCAGCCCATCGTGGTACGTCCTCTCGGCGAACAATCCTTCGAAATCATTGCCGGTGAACGGCGCTGGCGCGCGTCCCAGCTGGCGCGGCTCGAGGTGGTGCCCTGCATCGTCAAGGATGTACCCGACGAGGCTGCCGTCGCCATCGCGCTGATTGAGAATATTCAGCGGGAAGACCTTAATGCCATCGAAGAGGCGGTCGCTCTACAAAGACTGCTGACCGAATTCGAACTCACCCACCAGCAGGTGGCCGAGGCGGTGGGCAAGTCCCGCACCACGGTGACCAACCTGCTGCGTCTCAACCAGCTCAACGACGATGTGAAGCGTTTCGTCGAGCATGGCGACCTGGACATGGGCCATGCCCGTGCCCTGCTGGCCCTGAGCGGCCAGGCCCAGTCTGAACTGGCCAAGCTGGTTGCCCAGAAAGGGCTGACCGTACGCGATACCGAGAAGCTGGTGCAAAAAGCGCTCGAACCGGCAAAAGCCAGGGTCGAACCGGCCCGTGATCCGCAGATCGGCTACCTGGAGCGCCAACTGGCAGAAAAAATTGGCAATCAGGTGCAACTTCAGCCTGGCAAGCGGGATAGCGGGAAGTTAGTAATAAGTTACGAGAATTTGTCCGATTTGGACCGTATATTGGGCTATTTTGGCGTGTCGGAATCGTGATTTTTACGCTTTTTGTAGTAATAAAACATCCATTCCTTTTGATATGACCATAACCCTGATTTGCCGCGGAAAGCCGCAAAAATTAAGGATTTTTGTCATATTGCAATAGCTGCCCTCAAGGGTATAATTTGACCGGCTTTAAGAGCTGTTAACATGGGGTCTTCGGATCCCGATTTTTTACAGTTCTGTAATGTTCAGAGGTAGGTTGGTGAAGCAGAAAATAGCCTTGGAAGGTTTGACACTGGCCTTGGTTATGCTCGTTTGTCAGCTCATCCTGATCCTGGCGATGAGTGCCGTCTGGTTTTACCTGACTGGTGCCAGCGCCGGTTATTCCGCCCTCTACGGAGGGGGGATGTACTGGGTTCCTCAAGCCTTGTTTACTGTCTGGGTGCTGCGCCGCAAGGTGACAACCGAGAGTGTGGGCCTGGTTTTGCGGGACTTTTATGGTGGGGCAGGGATTAAGCTCATTTCTACAACAGGTCTATTCGCCCTGATGTTTGGTGCGGGAGTCGAGGTCGTTACCGTCTCGTTTTTCGCCACTTATATCCTCGCCCTCGTTGTACAGTGGATGGTTTCATTCACGCTTAACAACCACTATTAGGAAAACTCATGTCTGCAACCGGAGAAGTCCTGACTCCTCAGGGATATATCTCCCACCACCTGACCCACCTTCAAGTCGGGTCCGGGTTCTGGACGGTCAATATCGACTCAATGGTATTTTCCGTCGTGCTAGGCGCCCTGTTTATCCTGCTGTTCCGCAAAGTAGCCGTTAACGCTACCAGCGGGGTGCCGGGTAAGCTGCAGTGCTTTGTGGAGATGCTGGTCGAGTTTGTGAATGGTAACGTCAAAGACATCTTTCACGGCCGCAACAAGGTCATCGCACCTTTGGGGCTGACGGTGTTTGTGTGGATCTTCCTGATGAACTTCATGGATCTGATCCCCGTTGACTTTATCCCTCACGCTGCACAATTGATGGGTATTCCCTATCTGCGTGTGGTTCCCTCTGCTGACGTTAACATCACCATGTCCATGGCTTTGGGCGTGTTCTTCTTGATCCTGTATTACAGCATCAAGGTCAAGGGTATCGGCGGGTTTGTGAAGGAGCTGACGCTTCAGCCTTTCAACCACCCGGCGGCCATCCCGGTTAACCTCATCCTGGAAACTGTTACGCTGATTTCCAAACCTGTTTCTCTGGGTCTTCGACTGTTCGGCAACATGTATGCTGGCGAACTGATCTTTATCCTGATTGCTGGTTTGTTACCCTGGTGGTCACAGTGGATCCTGTCCGTGCCTTGGGCAATTTTCCACATCCTGATCATCACTTTGCAGGCATTCATTTTCATGGTTCTGACCATCGTCTATCTGTCGATGGCGCAGGAAGACCATGGTTGATGCAACTCAAATAATCCTTTTTATACAATCAATTACATCTAAATAACTGGAGATCCTCATGGAAAACTTGAACATGGACCTGCTGTACATCGCTGCTGCAATGATGATGGGTCTGGCTGCTATCGGCGCTTCCATCGGTATCGGTATCCTGGGCGGCAAGTTCCTGGAAGGTGCTGCTCGTCAACCGGATCTGATCCCTGTTCTGCGTACCCAGTTCTTCATCGTAATGGGTCTGGTGGATGCGATCCCGATGATCGCCGTTGGTCTGGGTCTGTACGTGATGTTTGCGGTTGCTGGCTAAGTCGTTACGACTCTCCAGGCATAACCCATTAACTAACTTAAGAGGACATCGGCTGTGAATATCAATGCCACCCTCCTCGGCCAAGCAATTGCTTTTTTCTTCTTCGTAGTGTTTTGCATGAAGTACGTATGGCCGCCGCTGATTGCTGCCATCGAAGCCCGTCAGAAAGCTATTGCTGACGGTCTCTCTTCTGCCGAACGTGCCAAGAAAGATCTGGATTTGGCCAAGGCCAACGCCACCGATCAGCTGAAAGAAGCCAAGCTGCAGGCTGCTGAAATCATTGAGCAGGCTAACAAACGTAAAGCCCAGATCATTGATGAAGCTGCCGCTGGTGCCCAGTCTGAGCGGGAAAAAATCCTGGCTCAGGGCCGTGCCGAGATCGAAGCTGAACGTCATCGTGCCAAAGAAGAACTGCGTAAGCAGGTTGCTGCTCTTGCCATTGCTGGTGCAGAGAAGATCCTGGCGCGTCAAATCGACCAGGCTGCCAACAGCGACATCGTCGACAAACTGGTAGCAGAACTGTAACGGGAACGGGGCTATGTCTGAACTGACTACAATCGCTCGCCCCTACGCCAAGGCTGCTTTCGAGTTTGCCGTTGAGCACAAGGCGGTTGACCAGTGGCTGGGTATGCTCGGTTTCGCTGCGCAAGTAGTGGAAAACGAGACCATGCACAACCTGGTAAACGGCTCTGTGGCCGCCGAAGAGCTGGCAACGCTGTTTGTCGGTGTCTGCGGTGAGCAACTCGACGTGCATGGCCAGAACCTGATCCGGGTGATGGCCGAGAATGGTCGCTTGGGTGTGCTGCCGGCGGTCGTTGCTGAATTTGTAGCGTTCAAAGCTGAACTGGATAAAGAGGTTCAGGCTGACGTGATTTCGGCGATCGAACTGACCGACCAGCAGAAAGCCAATATTCAGGCTTCTCTGGAACAACGTCTCGCGCGCAAAGTGAAGCTGAATTGCAGCATCGATGCGTCCTTGATGGCCGGGGTGCTCATCAAGGCCGGTGATCTGGTAATCGACGGCACAGTCCGCGGTAAGCTGGATCGCATGGCTGACGCGCTGCAATCTTGATTGGGGTATTAGAGCATGCAACTGAATTCCACTGAAATCGCCGAGCTGATCAAGCAGCGCATTGCGCAGTTTGATGTAAAGAGCGAAGCGCGTAACGAAGGTACTATCGTCTCTGTGAGCGACGGTATCATTCGTATTCACGGCCTGGCTGATGCCATGCAGGGTGAGATGATCGAGCTGCCGGGCAACCGCTACGCTCTGGCATTGAACCTGGAGCGTGACTCCGTCGGTGCGGTGATTATGGGTTCCTATGACGGTCTGTCAGAAGGAATGAAAGTAAAAGGTACTGGCCGCATTCTGGAAGTGCCGGTAGGTCGTGGTCTGTTGGGCCGGGTGTTGAACACCCTGGGTCAGCCGATCGACGGTAAAGGTCCGATCGACAACGATGGCTTCTCGCCGATCGAAGTGATCGCACCGGGCGTTATCGAGCGTAAGTCTGTTGACCAGCCGGTCCAGACCGGTCTGAAAGCCATCGATGCCATGATCCCTATCGGTCGTGGCCAGCGTGAGCTGATCATCGGTGACCGTCAGGTTGGTAAGACCGCCATCGCGATCGACACCATCATCAACCAGAAAGATTCCGGCATTAAGTGTGTTTACGTTGCGATTGGCCAGAAGGCCTCCACCATCGCCAACGTGGTGCGCAAGCTGGAAGAGCACGGCGCCCTGGCCAACACCATCGTGGTGGTTGCCTCTGCCTCCGAAGCGGCTGCTCTGCAGTACCTGGCTCCGTATGCCGGTTGCTCCATGGGTGAGTACTTCCGTGACCGCGGTGAAGACGCGCTGATCATCTATGATGACCTGTCCAAGCAGGCCGTAGCTTATCGCCAGATCTCCCTGCTGCTGCGCCGTCCGCCAGGACGTGAAGCCTACCCGGGTGACGTTTTCTATCTGCACTCCCGTCTGTTGGAGCGTGCTGCTCGCGTTAACGCCGAGTACGTAGAGAAGTTCACCAAGGGTGAAGTGAAAGGCAAAACCGGTTCTTTGACCGCACTGCCAATCATCGAAACCCAGGCGGGTGACGTATCTGCGTTCGTTCCGACCAACGTGATCTCCATCACCGATGGTCAGATCTTCCTGACTTCACAGCTGTTCAACTCCGGTATTCGTCCGGCGGTTGACCCGGGTATCTCTGTATCCCGTGTAGGTGGCGCTGCTCAGACCAAGATCGTCAAGAAGCTGTCCGGTGGTATCCGTACCGCGCTGGCCCAGTATCGCGAACTGGCGGCATTCGCCCAGTTCTCTTCCGATCTGGACGAGGCGACTCGCAAGCAGCTGGATCACGGTGTGAAAGTGACCGAGCTGATGAAGCAGAAGCAGTACTCTCCGCTGAGCGTGGCTCACCAGTCTCTGGTGCTGTTCGCCGCCGAGAAAGGCTATCTCTCCGATGTCGAGCTGAACAAGATCGTCGACTTCGAAGCCGCTCTGCTCTCTTACGCCAATACCCAGCATGCCGAGCTGATGGCTGAAATCAATGCCAAAGCCGACTACAACGACGCGATCGTTGGCAAGCTGACTGCGTTGCTGGATAGCTTCAAAGCAACCCAGACCTGGTAAGCGTGTGTGGCAGCGTGAGCTGCCACTTGATGGAGAGTAAGAGATGGCCGGCGCAAAAGAGATACGTAACAAGATCGGGAGTGTGAAAAACACTCAGAAGATCACCGGCGCTATGGAAATGGTGGCAGCAAGCAAAATGCGCCGTGCGCAGGAACGCATGTCTGCCAGCCGTCCGTACGCTGAAACCATGCGCAAGGTGATCGGCCATATCGCTCAGGGGAACTTGGAATACAAGCACCCCTACCTCATCGAACGTGAGGTCAAGCGAGTGGGTTACATCGTCGTCTCCACCGACCGTGGCCTGTGTGGTGGTCTGAACATCAACCTGTTCAAGGCTGCCCTCAATGATATGAAGCAATGGAGCGCGAAAGGTGCCAAGGTTGACCTGGCATTGATCGGTAACAAGGCCTCCAACTTCTTTGAACGGCACGGCGCCAAGGTTAAAGCTCATGTCGCAGGACTGGGCGATAGTCCGAGCGTCAATGACCTGATTGGTTCAGTCAAGGTCATGCTGAAGGCTTACGACAACGGTGAGATTGACAAGCTGTATCTGGTGTACAACAAGTTCGTCAACACCATGGTGCAGCAACCACGGGTCGATCAACTGCTGCCTTTGCCCGTAACTGAAGACAGCAAGCTCGCCAAGAAACACCACTGGGATTACCTCTATGAGCCGGATCCCAAGAAGCTGCTGGATACCCTGCTGGTTCGCTACGTCGAATCTCAGGTTTACCAGGGCGTAGTGGAAAACTTGGCAAGTGAACAGGCAGCCCGAATGGTTGCCATGCAAGCCGCGACTGACAACGCCGGTAACCTGATTAACGATCTGCAACTGGTATACAACAAGGCCCGTCAGGCCAGTATTACCCAGGAGCTGACAGAGATCGTATCCGGTGCTGCTGCGGTGTAAGGCAAGGGTTATCAAAGGTTTAGAGGATTTGACATGAGTAACGGTTTCATCGTCCAAATCATCGGCGCTGTGGTGGACATCGAGTTCCCGCAGAATGCCGTGCCCCAGGTGTACGATGCACTGAAGGTCGTTAGCGAAGGTCAAGGCCAGGGTCTGGTGCTGGAAGTTCAGCAACAGATCGGTGGCGGCGTCGTTCGTTGCATCACCATGGGCTCCTCCGACGGTCTGCGTCGTGGGTTGGAAGTAGTGAATAGCGGTAAATCCATCCAGGTTCCGGTCGGTACTGCGACTCTGGGTCGGATCATGAACGTACTGGGCGAGCCAATCGACGAAAAAGGTCCGATCGGTGAAGAAGAGTGCTGGTCTATCCACCGCGCTGCCCCCAGCTACGAAGATCAGTCCAACAGCAACGATCTGCTGGAGACCGGCATCAAGGTTATCGACCTGGTATGCCCGTTCGCCAAGGGTGGTAAGGTTGGTCTGTTCGGTGGTGCCGGTGTAGGCAAAACCGTAAACATGATGGAGCTGATCCGTAACATCGCGATCGAGCACAGTGGTTACTCTGTGTTCGCCGGTGTTGGTGAGCGTACCCGTGAGGGTAACGACTTCTACCACGAGATGATGGAGTCCAACGTACTGGACAAAGTATCTCTGGTTTACGGTCAGATGAACGAGCCGCCCGGAAACCGTCTGCGCGTTGCGCTGACCGGCCTGACCATGGCCGAGAAGTTCCGTGACGAGGGTCGTGACGTACTGTTCTTCGTGGACAACATCTACCGTTACACCCTGGCTGGTACCGAAGTATCCGCACTGCTGGGCCGTATGCCTTCTGCAGTAGGTTACCAGCCGACTCTGGCCGAGGAGATGGGTGTTCTGCAAGAACGTATCACCTCCACCAAGACCGGTTCCATCACCTCCGTACAGGCCGTTTACGTTCCTGCGGATGACTTGACTGACCCGTCTCCGGCGACCACCTTCGCCCACCTGGATGCGACTGTCGTACTGTCCCGTCAAATCGCGGCACTGGGTATCTACCCGGCCGTTGACCCGCTGGACTCTACCTCTCGTCAGCTGGATCCGCTGGTGGTTGGCAAAGAGCACTACGAGACCGCTCGTGGCGTTCAGACCGTACTGCAGCGCTACAAAGAGCTGAAGGACATCATCGCCATCCTGGGTATGGATGAACTGTCAGAAGAAGACAAACTGACCGTAGCCCGTGCCCGTAAGATCGAGCGTTTCCTGTCCCAGCCGTTCTTCGTAGCAGAAGTGTTTACCGGTTCTCCGGGTAAATACGTGCCGCTGAAAGAGACCATCCGTGGTTTCCAGGGCATCCTGAAAGGCGAGTATGACGATCTGCCCGAGCAGGCGTTCTACATGGTTGGCGGTATCGACGAAGTCGTCGAGAAATCCAAGAAACTGTAAGCCTCGACAGGAGGGCCCATGGCAGAGATGATCTCCTTTCACCTGGACGTGGTGAGCGCCGAAGGAAAACTGTTTTCCGGTCGCGTGCAATCCGCTCAGGTATCAGGCTCCGAAGGTGAGTTGGGTCTCCGCCACGGTCATGCTCCGTTGCTGACTGCCATCAAGCCGGGTCTGGTCCGCTTGGTGAAGCAGAACGGAACTGAAGAGGTGCTGTACATCTCCGGCGGTATGCTGGAAGTACAACCTGAATCCGTGACCGTGCTGGCGGACACCGCGATTCGTGCTGACGACTTGGATGAGGCGAAAGCCCAGGAAGCCAAGCGCGCAGCCGAAGAGCGGATCCACAGCTCCCATGGTGATATCGACTACGCCCAGGCCGCCACCGAGCTGGCCAAGGCGATGGCTCAACTGCGAGTCATCGATATCGTCAAAAAGAATTACCGCTAATAACGGTGATGTAAAAAGCGACCTTCGGGTCGCTTTTTTTTTACCCGTTGGATAGACTCCGCCGAGTATTTCTCATGTTCCAAAGGTCAATTTATGTCCCTCAACGTCGTGATCCTGGCTGCGGGTAAAGGTACCCGCATGCGCTCTTCCCTGCCCAAGGTACTCCATCCGGTAGCCAACAAACCTATGGTTTCCCATGTGATCGATACTGCACGTCAGGTCGGTGCCGAGCAGCTGCATCTGGTCTATGGCCACGGTGCCGAGCTGCTGAAAGAGCGGATCGTGGCGGCCGATGTGAACTGGGTGCTGCAAGCGCAACAGCTGGGGACCGGTCACGCCGTCGCCCAAGCTATCCCGTTCTGGAAGGATGAAGACGATGTGCTGGTGCTGTACGGCGATACCCCGCTGATCCAGCCAGAGACCCTGCAGCGACTGCTTGCTGCCAAGGCTGAAAACGGGATGGCACTGCTGACCGTGGTACTGGACAACCCCACCGGCTATGGCCGCATCGTCCGTGAAAATGGTCAGGTAGTCGGTATCGTCGAGCAGAAGGATGCCAATGCCGAACAGCTGGCCATTCGTGAGGTGAACACAGGCGTGCTGGTGGCCAATGGGGGCCAGTTGCGTCAATGGTTGTCTCGTCTCGACAACAAAAACGCCCAGGGCGAGTTCTATCTGACCGATGTGATCGCCATGGCGCACGGCGATAATTGCCCGATTGCCGCCGTGCATCCAGAGCGTGCCGCTGAAGTTGAAGGGGCCAACAATCGGGTGCAATTGGCCCAACTTGAGCGCAGCTATCAGCAGATGCAGGCCGAGAAACTGATGATTGCAGGTGCAACCATGATCGACCCCGCACGCTTTGATTTGCGTGGGGTTTTGGAAATTGGTGAAGAGGTTGTTATTGATGCAAACGTCATCATTGAGGGCAAGGTGACTCTCGGCAATCACGTTCGTATCGGAGCCGGTTGCGTACTGAAAGATTGTGTCATTGGCGATCACACCGAGGTGAAACCCTACTCGGTTATCGAGGGTGCACAGGTGGCAGATCAGTGCTCAGTGGGTCCGTTTACCCGCTTGCGTCCGGGGGCGGTTCTGGAGCAGGATGCGCACGTTGGCAACTTCGTCGAGATGAAGAAGGCCCGTCTGGGGGTTGGTTCCAAGTGCGGTCATCTGACCTATCTGGGTGATGCCGAGATCGGAGCCGGGGTGAATATCGGTGCCGGTACCATCACCTGCAACTACGACGGGGTCAACAAATTCCAGACCATCATCGAGGACGATGTGTTCGTCGGTTCTGATACCCAACTGGTAGCGCCTGTTCGCATCGGCAAGGGGGCCACCCTGGGTGCCGGCTCTACTATTACCAAGGACGTGGGTGAAAATGAACTCGTGATAACCCGGGTACCCCAGCGTCACATCAAGAACTGGGCTCGTCCGGTCAAGAAAACTGATAAGTGATATCAGTATGAAGGCGACCCATGAACAAACGAATCATCAAGCTCGCAGACGCGAGCCACAGTCTGTTTTCCCGCTTTGTCGATCTGGTGGGAATTTCAGTCTCAATGGTGCTGCTTTCGCGGCACTTTGGTTTGTTTCATGGGTTGGACGAGATGTCACTGGCCACGCTGGGCATGGTGGTCTTCTTTCTGGTTTCCCAGAATACCGGGCTCTATTGCAGCCGGGTTCGTAAACATCTGGCGCAGTCTCTGCTGCGCCTCATCTTCTCCTGGTTGGTAACAGCTACCCTGCTCTACCTGCTGGTCTATCTGGTTCCCATCTTTAAACCCTACCACCCTTTCCCGCTGGAGCTGGCTGTGCTCTGGCTTGCCATGGCCTGTCTTATTTCTACCAGCTATCGGGTGCTGTACCGACTGGTGACCCTCTGGTTCAGCGGTGCTTCCTGTTGTCGTCGTGTGGCCATCATTGGCGTGACTCCGGCTGGACTGGCGCTGGAGAAATCCCTGTGGGAGAGTCCGCGTCACGCTATCCAGATGCTCGGATTTTTCGATGCCCGCAGCGAAGAGCGCTTCGGTTACCCGACTCGCAGTCCTCTGTTGGGTGATGTCGACGAACTGCTCGAGCTGGCCCGCAAAGGGCTGGTCGACGAAGTCTATCTGGCGCTGCCCCTGACTGCCCGGGAGCGCATAAATCACTACCTCTACGAACTCTCCGATACCACGGTCGATACCTATCTGGTACCCGATTTCTACGAGTACGGTCTGACCGTATCCCACATCGATCGGGTGGGCGATATCTATACCTTCAGCTTTTTCGATTCCCCGTTTGAAGGGGGCGCCGCCCTGCTCAAACGGATTGAAGATCTGGTGCTGGGTTCACTCATCCTGCTGCTCATCTCTCCGGTCATGGCGCTGGTGGCACTCGGGGTGCGTCTCTCTTCACCCGGACCTGTGCTCTTCAAGCAGGATCGCTACGGCCTGGGGGGGAAACGGATCCAGGTCTGGAAATTCCGCTCCATGCGCGTCATGGAGAATGATTCCGTGGTGACTCAGGCAACCAGAGGCGATCCCAGAGTGACGCCATTCGGTGCGTTTTTGCGTCGTACCTCGCTGGATGAGCTGCCGCAGTTTTTCAATGTGATTCAGGGTTCCATGTCGATCGTTGGGCCGCGCCCCCATGCCGTGGCGCACAACGAGCAGTACCGCTCACTGGTGGAGCGTTACATGCTGCGCCACAAGGTGAAACCGGGGATTACCGGGCTGGCCCAGATAAATGGATTTCGTGGTGAAACCGACACCCTCGACAAGATGGAGATGCGGGTCAAGTTCGATCTCAAGTACATCCAGTACTGGTCGCTCGGACTGGATTTAAAAATCATTTTCCTGACAGTATTCAAGGGGTTTGTCGGTGCATCCGCTTACTAGCCTCATTTGCGCCGGAGTGCTGCTCTCCCCCTCTCTTTCAGTCCGTGCCGAGGTTTCTCCCGTATCCCATCAGGGGCCGCTTGGTCTGGAGATCCAGACCGATGTGGAGAATCGTTATGGTCACGACAGCAACCTATTGTGGCTGCGCGACAGTAGTCAGGCGATAGGCTCAGATTTCATCGGGATCACCCCGGAATTTCGCATGGTGGGCGAACGCGGTCTGGATCGCTATCAGTTCAGCTATCTGGGTGACTATCGTCGCTATGACAGCAGTCATGCCGATGACTATGCCGATCACCAGTTCCAGTTTGACGGCAGCTGGCGTTTCTCCCTGCGCAACGCCTTCAAACTGATGTACCAGTATCGGCTGGGCCATGAGGCGCGTGGCGAGGGGCTGACCGAAGGCTTTATGTTGCGGGGAGATACTTCTCCCTGTCCCAGCGACGCTGATGAGAAGGAAGGTCGTGCGCTCTGTGGTGATGGCACATTTGGCAGGTTTCAGATAAATGAGCCGCTGCGGTTCAAACGCAGCGAAGTGGGTGGCCGTTACAGTTACGGCGCTCCCGATGCCAGAGGCAAGCTGGAGCTGGCGCTCTCCCACAAGGATCTGGGCTATCTCGACAAGCACCTCTACCAGCATGACTTTGAACGCTATATGGCCGAGCAGGAGTGGCAGGAGAACACCGCTATTGTCGAGCTGTTCGATCAGGTGAGTCATGTCAGCCGTTTTCGTTACACCCTGCAGACCAATCTGCGACGCTACCCGGCCAATCCGCACAAGGATTCCGACGAGTTTTTTCTTATCACCGGGGTGATGAGCCAGCTGACTGGCAAGACCCGGATCGATGCCAATATCGGCGGGATCTACAAGCGTTTCGTCAATGATCCTCAGGCGGAGAGTTTCAAAGGGCTGAACTGGGATCTGCGCCTGGAGTGGCAACCGCTCGATTACAGCAAGCTTGCGCTGATCTCCAGCCGCACCATTCGTGATCCGGGTGGTGACGGCGGCTATGTCAGCAGCCAGCTATATGGCGCCGAGTGGCAGCACCACTGGTCACCCGGAGTGGCGACCACGCTCTCCTATCACGATATCCGGGATGATTATCACCAGTCGGTGGTCTGTGGTAACGACAACCGCCACCGTCAGGACGATATCCATCGCTGGGGCATGGGCATCAGCTACGACATTCGTCCCTCCGTCAATCTGGGGCTCCACTACCAGCAGGCCGACTCCGGTTCCAGCTTTGCCGGACAGCCCATCGACATCGGCGGCAAGTGCTATGGCCGTGCCCTCGGTTACGACAAACAACAGCTTTCTCTTTCACTCAAGGTAGCCATTTAACATGAACAAAAGCGTGATGGTGCTTCTGCTTGGCTGGTTGTTCAGCCTGTCGGTCTGGGCTGGTCAGGGTTCGCAAGGCAACGATTCCGCCTACCGGCTTGCGCCGGGTGACGAGGTTGAAATCCGGGTGTATGGCGAGCCGGATCTGTCGATGAAGTTCAAGGTTGATACCAGTGGCCAGGTCAATTACCCCTATCTGGGTCAGGTGCTGCTGATGGGCCACACCACCACTGAGGTGGCCGAGCTGCTGACCAGAGGGCTCAAGCACGGCGTGCTGCTCGACCCCATGGTGACGGTCAACGTGACCACTTTTCGTCAGGTGTTTGTAGCTGGCGAGGTGGCTCACCCGGGTGGCTACGAATACCAGCCCGGCCTGACGGTGGAGAAGGCCGTCGCGCTGGCGGGTGGTTTCACCGATCGCGCCGCTAGACGGGATATCAGCCTGCGCCTCAATGGCAGCGATCAGTTGCTGGAAGAGGTGAGCCTGCAACGGCAACTCAATCCCGGCGACATCATCACCATCGAACAAAGTTTCTTCTGATCCAGGACGCTCTTCATGACTTCATTGTTGGTTGAAAATGGCCGTGCGCTAGAGAGCCGCCTCGATTTCAGCGGCCCCTGGCGGGTGCTCAAGGCAAACTGGTGGAAGGTGGTGTTGTTTGCCGCCGTGGTGACCCTTGTGGCAGCCCCCTTTATCCTCAGCATGCCACCCTACTACCAGTCCAGTGCGACCCTGCTGCTGAAGGCTGATGCCAACAGCGCTTCACCTATCGAGCCCGTCTATCGGGTCGATACCAGCCGCCGCGAGTACTACAACACCCAGTTCGAGCTGCTCAAGTCACGCCGGGTGGCAGAGAAGGTGGTCACTCATCTGGGCTTGGCCGAGTTGCCGGAATTCAACGGGCAGCCCAATCCGGACAGCTGGCTGAGCCGCATCAAGGGATTCTGGAGTGCCGGACATCAGGAGGATGCCTCCTCACGCAACCAGCACGCAATGGAGTATCTGGCTAAACATCTTTCTATTTCGCCGGTGCACGATACCCAGCTGGTCAGCATCGGGTTCGAATCCCGCTCTCCCGAGCTGGCCGCCAGCGTCGCCAATGAGGTGGCCCAGACCTACATCGATCTCAATGTGGAGGAGCGGGTCGATGCCAACACCA
The DNA here is from genome assembly GCF_027706025.1 of Aeromonas sp. Y311-2. Classification (NCBI taxonomy): domain Bacteria; kingdom Pseudomonadati; phylum Pseudomonadota; class Gammaproteobacteria; order Aeromonadales; family Aeromonadaceae; genus Aeromonas; species Aeromonas sp. Y311-2. The sequence goes on from NZ_JAPDCL010000028.1 coordinate 31,918, forward strand.
CGGCATCGCACTGGAACCAGAGCCGGTTGGTCGAGATAAAGGCCAGTCTGGAGAAGCAGGAGAAGCAGCTCGGCGATTTTCTTGCCCGCAATGATCTGCTGACGTTTCGCGGCGTAGATGGTTTGCAAACCGAAGAGCTCGGCATCATCACCAACAAGTACGCGGATGCCCGCGAGCGGCGGCTGGCGGCGCAGGCCGAATTCCAGTCCATTCAGGAGTACGGCCGCAATCCGGCGGCGCTGGCCTCCCTGCCCGAGGTCTCCAACCATCCCCAGATGCAGGATCTGCGCATCGCCCTCATCAAGGCCCAGCAGGAGCTCTCCGAGCTGGCCAAGCGTTATGGCCCCAAGCATGACCGTATTCTGCAGGCCGAAGCGCGCATCAAGGCGCTCAATACCCAGTCAAACCAGCTGATGCGGGAGATTGCCGACGGTATCGAGGATCGCTACCAGAGCAGCCAGCGCAAGGAGCAGGAGTATCTCACCCAGCTTGACGAGAAGAAGCGGGAGTTCTCCTCGCTGGCAGTCAAGAAGGATGAGTACAACAATCTGAAGAACAATATCGACAAGACCCGTCAGCTCTATAACGAGCTGTTCCGCCGTCAGGAAGAGACCCGCCTGAACGCTCAGTTGCACGAGTCGAATGCCATCCTCTACGATGCTGCATCGGTGCCCTTGTTGCCCGCCAAGCCAAACAAGATGCTGTTTCTGCTGATGGTGGTGATCATGGCGGGCATGGTTGCCGTGCTGGCCGTTATCACTGCCGGAGCACTGCGCAATACCCTGGATCGTCTGAGCCAGCTGGTCTCCCAGCTCGGTGGGCGGGTGCTTGGCGAAATCCCGCGGCTGGCAGCCTTGCAGGATCAGAGTGCCCTGCTGCGGGTGGGGGCGGTCAATCCCAGAGTGGGAGCCAGTGCAGATGATCTCTACGCCATTATGCGGCTGGAGTCGGGTCAGCTGCAGCGCATCATGATCACCTCGACCCGTGCTGGTGAGGGCAAGTCGACGCTGGCGGCACTTTGCGCCGCCAGCTTTGCCCGCCATGAGCGGGTGCTGCTGGTGGATGGGGATTTGCGCCGGGGCGCCCTCGGTCGCCAGTTGCTGGGGCAGGAAGCCAGACCGGGGTTAGCCGAGCTGCTCTCGGGCGAAGCCGACTTGGCTGCCTGTCTGGTGCCAAAAGAGGGATTGACCCTGCTGCCTGCTGGTCAGCCGGTATCTTCCCCGCTGGCACTGCTTGGTTCCCCGCGCTGGAGCGAACTGCTGGCAACCCTTGCCGGGCAGTTTGACCGCATCATAGTGGACACTCCTGCGCTGGAGGTCGGCAAGGATGCTTTACTGCTGGGGCAACCGCTGGATGGTGCCATTCATGTGGTTCAATCCGGGCAACTGCCGGCCAGCCGGGTGCTGAGCGTGATGACACAGCTGCGGGATGCCAGAGTGGCGGTGCTGGGGACTGTGCTGACCCAGGTCGCCGAGCGGGATCTGGAAGGGGCTGAGAACCTGAGATTCTGTGGTGCTCCCACCCGGGGCGTACTATGAAACTGCTGCGCAGCATCACCACCATAGGTGGTGCTTCCGTGCTATCCCTGCTGATCGGGGCGCTCTCGGTCTGGTCACTTTCGCACAAGTTCGACATGGCTGCGGTCGGGCTCTATGCCCTCAGCTACAGTCTGGTGCTGATCGGTGCCCAACTTGCCACCTTTGCCTCGCAACTGCTGTTGCCCAAGCTGGAGGAGGCCGAGCTGCCCGGCAACCTGATCTTTTCCCTGTTGCAGGTCTGGCTGCTCCCCATTCCCTATGTGCTGGTGGTGGTCTGCTTTTTCTCGCTGCCGCTCTGGCCGCTCTACCTGCTGACCGTGACCCACGGGCTGATCCTCATCGCCGAGAATCTGGCTCTGCGGGCCGGTCACTACCAGCGGCTCGGTCTGCAGCGTATCTCGGCCTCTGCCGTGGTGCTGCTCTGCCTGCTGCTTGCCCCTGACATGGTGCACTTTTATCAGTTATGGGCCTGTCTGTTGCTGCTGGTGATCGGAGGCTGGTTGTGGTCTGCCTTTGCCTGGCACAGTTCCATGCTGAGGGAGGCTTCCCCGCACCGCCTGCTGCACTTCTTCTCCCGCCATAAAGCGCATCTGGCTGGTGTCGGCAGTGCCGAAGTGCTGGCGATGGTGACGGCCAATCTGCCAACCGTGCTGATCAACTTCTGGTTTTCCCCTCTGGTGGCGGGCTACTTTGCCGTGGTCAACCGCTTCTGTCTGGCGCCCGTGGTGATTGTCGGCAACGCTATCCGCCACTCCATCTTCTCGCGATGGTCGGAGGATTTTCGCCAGCGCCGTTTCAACGGAGAGGAGTTTCGCAAGGTGAAGCTGCTGCTGCTGGCGATGGGCAGTGCAGCCACCCTCGGGATCCTCATCTGCTATCCGCTGGTAATGAAGTGGTTCTTCAATGCGGAGTGGATCGCCTCCATCGATACTTCCCGCTACATGTTGCCTTATGTGTTTACTGCGGTAGCCATCTGCCCGCTGACCGTAATCGAGCTGGTGTTCGGCTCGCCCCGCTACTTTTTGCGGATCCAGCTTGAGCAGCTGCTGGTCGTGGTGATCGCCTTCGTGCTGTTGCCCTGGCTGCAACAGGAGTACGAGCTTTGTGTGCTGGCCTTTTCTTTGCTGACTGCGGTGCGCTACGGCTTCGTCTTTTTGCGGGTCAACCGCCGGGCTGCAGAGTTGCAGGGGCGGATGGAGCTGGCACAGTGAACAGTGCCTTTATCATGCAGGCCAATCTGCTGTTGTCGCTGGTGATCTGCGGCCTGGCCCAGTACGTCACCGGTATTACAGCCTTCCTCTGGCTGCCCTTCCTGCTGGCGATTGCCACCTTGATGTTGCTGCCGTTGCAGACGCGTTACAGCCCGTTGCGGCTCGACTATCAGGGGAAGGTGCTGCTGCTGCTCTACAGTGGCTTGCTGGTGCTGGCGCTGCTGGGCACCCTGCTTCAGCAGGGGGGCATGGTGACTATCATCGGTTTCAAGAACGAGCTGGCGCTCTCTCTGCTGCTCCCCTGCCTGTTACTGGGCTTCTGCCGCGAGTCACAGATTTACCGCATCATGAAGCTGGTGGAGTGGGTCTTCTACCTGCAGATCCCGGTGGTGCTGTTTCAGGTGCTGGTGGTGGTGCCGAAACGAGTGGCACTGCGTGGCGAGTTTGAAAAGTGGGACTCGGTGGTCGGCACCTTCGGGGGGGATCCCATGGGGGGCGGCAATACCGGTGCTCTCGGCTTCTTCTGTCTGCTGGTGATGCTGATCAAGCTATCCGAGTTTCGCCATGGCCTCATTTCGCGTCGTTCGGTTGCTTTTCACATTCTTGCCGCCTTTGCCATCTGCGTGCTGGCCGAGGTGAAGTTCGTCATCCTGTTGTCCCCCTTGCTGCTGGCCTGGGTCTGGCTCTCGCCAAGCTATGTCAGGGGGATGAAGAGCTATGACCTCAAGCGTCTGCTGCTGATTGCGCTGGCGATGACGGCGCTGGTGGCAGTGGCCGTTCTGGTGCTGGCTGCCTCCTACTCATCCGCGTTCGAGGGGGCCGGGCAACAGGGGGCCATTGCGCTGTTTATCGACTCCCTCGACTATATCTTCGATCCCAACCACATCAACCCGGAAACCGGCGAGCTGGGGCGGGTGACGACGCTCTTTTTCTGGGCCAGCAACGGTGATCACCACGGTCTCAGCAATCTGCTGTTTGGTTATGGCCTCAACACCACTAACCATGGCAGCACCCTGCCCGGTTTTCTCAACCCCCTGTTCAACGTGCTGCTCGACTCCACTTCCCTCAGCGTGTTGCTGTGGGAGGTGGGACTGATGGGCACCCTGATCTTCATCGTGCTGATCGTTCTGTTGCTCTGGTGCTGCCGTCCCCATCCGTTGCTGGATCGTCAGCTGCTGAGCACGGCTGATGTGCGTCTGCTCAGCTACCAACCTGCTTTCATCGCGTTCGGGATCGCCTGCCTGCTGAGCTTGCCTTACAGCCAGCTGCTGATGCTGATCCCGGTGCAGCAGTTCCTCTTCTATTTCGTGCTGGGTGCCGCCCTGGTGATCCGTTCTTCGGTTCGGCAGGCCACCAGCTCTTGTGAGGTGTCATGACTCCATCCCCCCTTATCTCCGTCATCATCAAGACCTACAACGAGGAGGCAGTGATTGCCGACACCATAGCCAGCATCAGGAGCGCTCTGGCCGACTACTCCCACCAGATTATCGTGGCGGATAGTCTCTCGACCGACCGCACCCAGGCGATTGCCTGCCAGCTGGGGGTGACTGTGGTGAGCCTGACCGACCCGGCCGATCGCTGTTGCGGCGTGGGGCCACAGCTTGGCTACCTCTTCAGCGAAGGGGAGTTCCTGCTGCTGCTCGATGGCGACATGAAGCTGGAGCCGGAGTTTGTGCCGGCCGCCCTTGCGCACATGCACTCCCACCCCGATTGCGGTGGCGTGGCCGGGCGGGCCGAGATGGATGATGCCCACAGCTATGAGTTCAAGTCGCGCAAGCAGCGCATCAACCAGATCTATCCGCTGGGCGAGTCGCGCTGGCTGTGTGGTGGCGGCCTGTTTCGACGCAGCGCCATCGAGCAGATCGGCTATCTCACCAATCGCAACCTGCACGGTTACGAAGAGGCGGAGCTGGGTATCCGGCTGCGTCAGGCGGGCTATCGGCTGGAGCGGCTCGATGTCCCCTTCTTCTTTCACACCTCCCACACCATGGACTCCCTTGCCCTGATCCGTTACCGCTGGCGCATGGGGTATCTGTTTGCCAGCGGCGAGCTGGTGCGCTCGGCGTGGGGGCAGCCCTATTTTCGCGAGGTGCTGTCGGTGATCCGCTCCGAGCTGCTGTTCGGACTCTACCTGCTGACACTCCTGTTCTGCGTGCTGCTTTTCGTAGTCGGACTGCCGTTCTGGTTGCCGTTGCTGGCGCTGACACCGCTGTGTGGCTTCATCGCTCTCAAGTGGTTGAAGAACCGCTCCCTGCAAGATGCCCTGCGCAGTGTCATGAACCTCTCCATCTATGCAGCCGGGCTGGTGCGCGGCCTGCTGTTGCCCCAGCGCTCTGCGCGCGAGGCGCCCGCCCATCGTCTGCTCCAGGAGTCATTGCCGTGAAGGTGCTCTTTGCCAACAAGTTCTTTTTCATGAAGGGAGGTGCCGAGACCGTCCTCTTTCAGGAGCGGGAGATGGTGCGTCAGGCGGGTCATCAGGTGATCGACTTTGCCATGCAGCATCCGGATAACCTCCCCTCGCCCCAAAGCGGCTACTTTCCGGCCAACGTCGATTATCACCAGCGGCACGGGCTCTTCGATCGGCTGAAGATCGCCGTTCGCTTCATCCACAATCAGGAGGCCTGTGATCGGCTGGCGGAGCTTATCCGTGCAGAGCGGCCCGATATCGTTCACTTTCACAACATCTACCACCAGCTCACCCCGGCGATCATCCGGGTGGCCAAATCCCTGGGCTGCAAGACGGTGCTGACAGCCCACGACTACAAGGTGGCCTGTCCCAACTACAGCATGCTGGTCGATGGCGAGCCGTTCGATCTGACCCGGATCGAGGGTTCCTGGCTCAAGCTATTTCGCCATCAGTGGCAGGAGGGGTCATGGGGCAAGAGCCTGCTGCTCTCTGCCGAGGCGGCCTGGCAGCAGTGGTGCCGCAACTATGAGCAGGTCGATGCATTGGTGGCGCCGAGCGCCTTCATGGCCGGGATGCTTCGTACCCGGCTGCCCGCTTCCCGCATCGAGGTGATCCTCAATGGCATAGATGTCGAGTCGAGCCGCGAAAGTGGAGAGGATCGTGGGTACTTTCTGTTCCTCGGGCGCCTGATGGCCGAGAAAGGGGTCGAGACGCTTGCCCGTGCCCATCAGTGCATGACGCGGCCGGCGGGTCTCAAAATTGTGGGCGGTGGCCCGCTGCAGGCGCACCTCGGGCAGCATTATCCCAATGCCGAACTGCTGGGGTTCAAGCAGGGGGAAGCGTTGCTCGATCTGCTGCGTCACGCCAAGGCAGTGGTGGTGCCGTCCGAGTGGTACGAGAACTGCTCCATGTCGGTACTGGAGGCGATGGCCTATGGCAAACCGGTGATCGGGGCTCGAATTGGCGGGATTCCGGAGCAGATCCGCGACGGTCTCGATGGCTTGCTGTTCGAGGCGGGTAATGCCGACGAGCTGGCCCGCTGCATGGACAGGCTGGTGGCCGAGCCGGAGCAGACGGCGGCCATGGGGCGTTCGGCCCGTCAGCGGTTGATCGACAGTTACTCCCTCGCCAGCCACCAGCAAGCCCTGCTGGCGCTCTACCAGTCGTTGCTGGAGGAGCAGAGATGAGTTTCTGGCACGATCTGAAAGCCGAACTGGCACTCAATCCGAGCAAGACGGCGCGCCTGTTCCTGCTCTGCTACCGGCTGGCACAGGGAGGCCGCTTTATGAGGTTGCCCTGCTTGTTGCTGCTCAAGGGATTCAAGCTGCTGTGCGGCCTCGATATCTCGCCAAGAGCCCGGCTGGGTTGGGGTCTGCGCCTCTATCACCCGCAGAATATTGTCATCGGCGACAGTGTGCAGATGGGGCGTGACTGCATCCTGCGCCACAACTGCACCCTGGGCAACAAGCCAGATCGTCAGAGCGGTCAGCTTCTCTCACCCAGCGTGGGGGACGGGGTCGAGTTCGGCACCGGCGCCATCGTTATCGGGGCCATCGCCATTGGTGATCATGCCTGTGTCGGTGCCGGCACCGTCGTCACTCGTTCCGTCCCGGCTCGCGCCGTTGTTGCGGGCAATCCCGCCAGAATCATTCGAGAAGATCATGAAGCAGATTAGTGTGACCGTGCTCGGTACCCGGGGGATCCCCCATGTACTGGGCGGTGTCGAAACCCATTGTCAGTCCCTCTATCCGGAGTTGCACCGCCAGTTCGAAGTGGCGGCGACCGTGCTGGCTCGCGCCCCCTATGTGAATTACCGAAGCGGCGAGTTTGAGGGCGTGGCTCTCAAGGCGTTGCCCGCCCCCAAAAAGAAGTCACTGGAAGCAATCCTCCACTCTCTGCTCGCGGCTTTTTACTGCCGCAGCCATGCCTGCGATCTGGTGCATGTCCATGCCATCGGCCCGGGGCTGGTGGTGCCGCTGCTGAGGTTGCTTGGCAAGCGGGTGGTCTTTACCCATCACGGCCCCGACTATGACCGCCAGAAGTGGGGGGCGCTGGCCAAGTGGGTGTTGCGCCTTGGCGAGCGCTGGGCGGTACGCTATGCCAGCGAGGTGATCGTCATCTCCGAAGTGATCAACGAGGCGATCCGCCGCCAGTACGATCGCCAGGATGCCCACCTCATCTACAACGGGGTGAAACGGGTCGAGCTGCCGGCAGCGGACAAGAGGGAGCTGACGCTGGCCCGTTTCGGGCTGACCGCTGGCAACTATCTGGTGGCGGTGGGCCGCTTCGTCGAAGAGAAGGGGCTGCACGATCTCATCGCCGCCTACCGCCAGCTCGATACCGAGCTGCCGCTGGTGCTGGTGGGGGATACGGATCACCCGACCCCCTACAGCGAGCGCCTGCAGCGCATAGCGGATGAAACACCGGGGGTGATCCGTACCGGTTTCCTCAATGGCGAGGCGCTGATCAGCGTCTTTTCACAGGCTACCCTGTTTGCCATGCCCTCTTATCACGAGGGGTTGCCGATAGCCCTGCTGGAGGCGCTCTCCTTTTCCCTGCCGGTGGTGGTGAGCGACATTCCCGCCAATCTGGCGGTGGCACTGCAACAGGAGTGTTATTTTCCGGTCGGCGATGTGAGTGCGCTGGCAGAGCGACTCAACGCCCAGTTGACTCGCGGCAAGGTCGATTACAGCGACTATCTGCAGCGGTATGACTGGCAGCGGATCGCCGGCCAGACTATGGCGGTCTACCGCAAGGCTCTGGGCATACCCGCAGGAGAAAACCAATGAGCCAATTACCGCAGAAACCGCAGGGGGCGATCGACCGCTTCTACCGTGCTCTCTCCCCCGAGGTGGCCGAGAGCCTGAGTGAAACTCAGCGCGACGGTATCGAGAAGGCGCTGCGGCTGATGAGTGATGGCAAGTCGCACGCCATCAACGTCAACAGCGCCTTCGGCATCGGTCGCTGGCGCTGCTATCTGGTGGTGTTGATGGGACGGGATCGCCGTCATCGCGGGCGGGAAAGCGGCTTTCGCTTTCACCTCAAGGTGCTGCTGACTACCCTGCTGTTGCTTCTGGGGATCTGCGGCATGGTGCTGCTGCTCTATCTGGTGAAGTCGGCCCTTGGCATCGACATCTTCAAGCACTTCTCGTTCGGGGTGTGGGATCTGTTCAAAAAGAGCGTGCTGATGTGATGAAAGAGGGCTCCTGCGGGAGCCCTCTTGCGTTACTGGATGTCGATCTCGGCCAGACGATACCAGCCACTCTCTTCCAGGCCTGCAATACCGAGCTGCAGTGCGGGCTGCTTGTCCTGACCGATGAAGGCCAGCTCGAGATAGTAGTGACCGCGTGCCATCCGGCCCGGTAGGGTCAGGCTGTCGCGAGTGGTAGCCTTGCTGCCCGGGATCCAGCGGGTCATGTCGTTGCGGGTCACCAGCATGGCGCCGACCAGGCCTTCCTCGTTGACCAGCCGGTAAGTGAGCGGCCAGTTGCGATAGGCCGGCGCTACCCCGTCGTTGTGCCATTTGCCGTTGAGGGTAAGGGTAGCCCCCGGCTTCATGGTTCCCTTTAGGGTCAGCTGGTCCAGCACGATGCGATAGCCCAGCTTGCGCAGGGCATTGTCGACGATGGGTCGATATTGGGGGGGAACCGGATCCGACTTGAGATTGATGGTGGAGGCGTGTTGGGCCAGCGCCCAGTCAAAGGTGGCCTTGACCTCCTCCATGGTGTACTGCTGCTGGCCTGGCCACTCGCTCAGCTTGCCGCACACCTCGAAACTGACCGGAGCCCTCTGCCAGCTGTAATCAAAGTTCGCCACATCGGCGCGGGCGCTCGCCAGTCGTTCCGGGTAGGCATTGCGCATGTGGCTCCAGCTTTGGGAGAAGTGGTGCCAGTCGCCGAGGCAGTCTGCCCGCCAGCCAGCTCCCTTGCCCACGGCATACTCGAACATGGGCAGGTTGTTGATCAGCATCAGCTTGGGGGTTCGCGGAAAAGCGGCCATCTGCAGGTCAACATAGGGTTTGAGCTGCTCGCTGCTGTAGCGCTGTTCCAGCGTCGGACCGGGGAAGTTGCTCATGTGCCACTCCCCCCATGAACCTATCATGCCGATGTCGACATGACTCAGCGCCGGATTGCCATCGTAATGGTCTCCCAGCGCCTGGAACAGCCGGGTGGCCCGGGCGAGGAACTGCGGGTCGCTGTAGTCGGGCACAAAGGTCTGGTGGTTGTTCACCCACTCTCCCCGAATCCCCTTGTTGATAAGCCACTCCGGGATCTTGCTGCCCGAGAAGGGCTCATCAAGGGTCATGACCCTGAGGGCAATCGACTGTTTCGGGGTGGCGTGCTGTGCCTGAACGATGGCCCTGTCGATCAGAGCAAAGTTGTATTCGCCCTCCCGTGGCTCCAGCTCGCTCCAGTAGAAGCGGAAGTAGTCGACCGTGCTGATCGGATGTTCAGCCAGAGAGAGGGGATGACCCCAGCTGTTGTGAAACTCCTCGATACCGACGCCGGGATTGTGCAAGAGGTCGTCGACCGGTTCGGGATGAATGGTGAGGGTACCGGCCAGAGCTCCCTGAGCCCATAGCAAGCCGGAATAGAGCAGGATCCTGCCCGGATGCATTTTCATGTGATCGTCCGCTTGTGGAACATGGTTGCATGCTAGGAAATTGGCGGACAAAGGCCCAGCCGGTTCCGCTGTTTTCGAGAAGAACCGACTGAAGCCTTTGTTGTCTAGGTCAGAGATTGACGGAGGTTGTGCCCTCAGTCGTCATTGTCATGTCCGGCTGGGCGGGACTCGACACTCTGTTGTCCCATCACCTGATACCAGTCGAGCTTGCGGGTCAGCATCATGATCAGCGTCAGGGTGGCGAACAAGAGCAGGGCGCCGAGCAGCAGGGCGATCTCTTCGGCCTGCAGCAGGCTGTAGAGGATGGCATAGACCAGCCCGAGCAGCGCCGCGAAGCCGATCCCCTGCTTCGGGCCACCCAGCACATGACTGAGGTAGAAGCCGTTGAGCAGTACGCTGGCCAGCGCGGCCACCAGATAGGCCCAGCCAAAGCCGAGGTGTTCGGTCAGCGCCAGCAGCACCAGATAGAAAATGGCCAGCCCCATACCCACCAGCGCGTACTGGATCGGGTGGACCCTCAGCCCCTTGAGCAGCTCGAACATGAAGAAGCTGATAAAGGTGAGGCCGATGAAGAGCAGGGCATATTTGGCCGCCCGTTCGTTGAGCTGATAGTGATCCACCGGCTGCACCAGACTGACGCTGAAGGTGGAGAGATTGCTATCGCCCCCGTTCATCATCCGGTTGAAGTGGGTCTCCATGTCGCTGGCGAACCAGCTGGTTTGCCAGTTGGCCTCAAACCCTTGTGGGCTCAGGGTGCGACTGCCCGGCAGAAAGTCGCCGATAAAGTTGGGATGGGGCCAGTTGCCTGCCAGCTGCAGGGTGCTCTCCTTGCCCAGTGGCACTATGTCGAGGGCGTTCATCCCCTGTAGATTGAGCTCCAGATGGAAGGTGCCATCCTGCTGCGGCAGGCTGTCGATCGGGGCATGGATACCCGCGAGCGCATCACCGAGGCGGGCGCCGGGGGCAAACGGGATCCGCTGTGTGCCGAGCTGCAGCTCGGGGACGCTGTTGATACCGCGGGCATCGGAGAGCACCAGGCTCAGGTAGGGTTTGCCCGCCACCAGCTCGGCCGTTTCACCGAGCGGTGAGGTCGCGTCATTCAGCAGACTCTGCCGGGTTGGCAGGCGGCCCGAGAGGGAGAGCCGGGTCTGGTAGACCTGCGCCTGATAGATGCCCAGCTTGCGCGGGGTGACCTCCATGTTGGCCCTGATATCCAGTTGCTCCGGCAGCAGGTAGCGGTAGATCTGCTCCTGACGGACGAAGCGCTTGCCCTCCTGCTCGACCGTCACCGAACGGGTATAGGGCTGCACGATAATGGGCCCCATCAGTCGTTGCGGGCCGCTGCTGCTGGCCATGATGCTGTGAATGGCCTGATTGCGGTAAGCCTGACGCTCCCGGTTCAGCTCCATGATGGATTGCACCGGCACCATCAACAACAGGCTGAGCAACAGCAGCAGAAATATCTTGTGGGTGAATATCTGTTTGACCATGACACGTCTCCTTGTTGGATGGAGTGAGTCTGTCAGTCCGGCGTGAAGTGGTGATGGGCTTGTGTGAAGTGGCGGTGAACTGTTGAAAAACGGCGCCATCAGGCGCCGTGGGATTGTTCAGGGGTGGGAGCGCACCAACCGAGCGGCTTGCGCGAAACGATCGGTATGGCCGTCGATGAGCCCGTGTATAAAGTCGATGTAGTAGACCAGTTCCGGCATCTCCTCGATGGAGCTGGAGGTCCAGTAGGGGGCTGCATTTTCCCCGTTGTCATGGATATCGGAGAAGAAACGCGGGTCTGTCATTGGCGCCCGGCAATCTTCGTCGAGCAGGGTGAAGAGCTCCTCGATGCTGGGGAGTCGCCACCCCTCGCCAAGGCGGGCTGCTTCATCCTTGGCTTCAAGCAGTGTCAGCAGGGCCGGTGTGCCCACGCACCCTTTCCCCTCCTGCCACTGGCTGCCTAGGCTGCACGCCTGCCATTCGAGGTGGTTTAGCCGATCATGGATGACTTCTCCCTGCCGCGTCAGGCGGTCGGAGAGATCACAGGCAGCCAACGCCATGCTGGCCGGAAGCCAGAGCAGCAATAGAAATAATTTCATGTTTGTCTCGTTTACGAATGGCGGTCAGCCCGTCGCTGGTGGGCTGACCGTGGTTATCGGGGTTTATCTGGCGGGCAGCGATCTCACTGCTTTTTAAGTTGTGCAGGCAGGGCGGCCAGCACCTCCTCTTTCGCCTTGAGGGAGGCGAACTGCTTGCCGGGCTTTTGCACCACGGTATGGACGAAGATCAGTTGCTTGCCCGGTTTGCTGGCCCAGCCGACGAACCAGCCGATCTGCTGATCGCGGTTGAGGCTGCCATCCAGCTTTTTCGGGTAGCCCATGCCGGTCTTGCCGTGGATCTGCCAGCCGTCGATCTCGCTCACCTTGAGGATATTGGCGGTGTACTGCAGGGTCTGCGCCGAGACCGGCAGCTTGCCGCTCACCATCTTGCCGAGGAAGCGGGCCTGCTCCTCCGGACTGATGGCGAGGCTGGAGCTGAGCCAGGCCTGGGTCAGGCCGTCATGTTTGCCCGGATTGCCGGAGAGATCCCGATTGCCGTAGTCGAAGCGGTCGACATATTGCTGGAAGCGCTCCATCCCCAGCCATTCGGTGATCTGCTGGGAGAACCAGACCACCGAGTAGGTTTCCCAGCGGCGTGGGGTAGTGGTTTCGCGCCAGGCGGGCAGCCAGCCATCGTAGTTCGGCTTGTAGGGCAGTGCCGGATGCTCTTCATCCACCAGATAGCCACTGTCGTAACCCATCAGCGCCAACGGGATCTTGAAGGTGGACGCGGGCGGCAGCTGGCTGGAGCAGTCCCCTTCACTGGAGAGGGTCTGGCCGTTGCCGTCAGCATAGAGAAAGCAGCCGCTGGCGGCGGAGGCAGGCAGGGCTGCGAGCAGACCGGCAGCCAGCAGGCTGGAGAGAAGCAGGCGGGACATAGCATTTCCTTGAGCAAATGGATGAGAGAAAGCGGCAGTCTAATGCCGCTTTGTGTGGGGAATGTGAAGTTGCGGGGGGGGGGGCTAGGCGAACGGCAGCCAGAGTTCCGCCAGCGCGCCCCCTTCCGGCCGGTTGCTCAGGGTCAGACGACCGCCATGCTGGTGGGCTACTTCATGGGCGAAGCTGAGCCCCAGACCACTGCTCTTCCCCTTGTCCGGGCGCGGCAGGGAGTAGAAGCGCTCGAAGATGCGCGGCAGGGCGTAGTCGGGGATGCCAGGGCCGCTGTCGGTGACCCGAAAACAGTAGCCCTCCTCCTGCTGGCTGCCGCTCAGGGTGACTTGCCCGTTGGCGGGAGAGAAGTCGATAGCGTTATCCAGCAGGTTGCCGATGGCCTGCTCCACCAGCAGCGGATCCCACTTCTGTTTCGGCGCGCTGGCCAGCTCGGCCACCAACTCGACCTGACGGCGCTGGGCGATGATCTGGCGGGCGTCGAGGGTGCGCTTGCCCAGTTTTGCCGGTTCCACCGACTGGCGATCCAGCCCCTGCCCCGACTCCAGCCGCGCGAGTTGCAGCATTCGCTCGATCAGCTGCTGCATGCGGGCGGTTTCCAGATTGATGTTGCCGATAAAGCGTTTGGCAACTTCGGGGGGCGGCGCTTCGGCCAAAATCTCCCCTGCCCCGCGAATGGCGGCCAGCGGGCTCTTCAGCTCGTGGGTCAGGCTGTGAACATAGGCTTCGATGTAGCTTTTGCCATCGAGCTGGTGGCGCATGGTCTCCAGCGAGCGGCCGAGCCGATCCAGCTCGACGGTGTGCAACTGCGGCAGCGGTGCCGCCTCCCCCTTGCTGACCGAGTCGGCGTAGTGCACCAGCTTGCCGATGGCGCGGTTGAGCCACCACACCAGCAGGCTGCCGATCAGCAGCGAGATGAGCAGCATCTGGCCGCCGGCCCGCAGCAGCTCCTGTTCCCCCCGTTCAATGGCGGGCATCAGGGTGCGATTCGGTTTGGCGACGGTGAGGGAGCCGATGATCTCGGCCCCTTCCCGCAGCGGCGCCGCCACATACATGGTCGAGCTGGCGGCATCCTCGGGATCGGTGCGGGTGCTGCGGGCGCCATACTGGCCGCGCAGGGTGCGGTAGACATCGTTCCAGCGGGAATAGTCCTTGCCCAGATCTGTACCGTCGGAGTCGTAAATCACCATACCCTTCTGGTCAGTGACATAGATGCGGTACTCCGCCTGCTGCTTGAGGTGGCCATCGATCATCGCATTGATGGGATTCTGGTTGAGGCGGGCGAAGGCGCTGGCCAACCGCCCGTTCATCATATTCCCCTCTTTCAGATCATCGAGCGCCAGCGGCGCCAGCAGCTGGGTCATGTCTACCAGGGTATCCTCGGTGGCGCTGCGCACTCCCGGTTTTATCTCCTCGACGAAGATTTCCAGCACGAACCAGGCGGCCAGCGCGAAGATCAGTAGCAGGCCGCACAGCAGTTGCAACCCGAGTCTCATGCTAGCTCCAGGCTGTAGCCCAGTCCGCGATGGGTGAGGATCAGGTTGGCCTCGGGATCATGTTCGCGCAGCTTGGCGCGGATGGTCTTGATGTGGGTATCGACGGTGCGATCCAGACTCTCCTCCGCATCCTGCCACACCAGATCCATCAGCTGCTGGCGGGAGTAGACCCGGCCCGGCGCAAGCATCAGGGTCTTGAGCAGCAGATATTCGTAGCGGGTGAGGGCCAGCGGTTGGCCGCGAAAATGGATGCGGGCCCGCTCCTCATCCAGTACCAGCAGGGCGCTGGGCTGGGGGGCGACGGGCTGGCTGCGGCGCAGGATGACCCGCACCCGGGCACACACTTCCCGTGGCGAGAAGGGTTTGGCCACATAGTCGTCGGCACCGATCTCCAGCCCGATCAGCCGGTCTATCTCCTCGCTGCGGGCGGTGAGGAACATCAGGGGGATATCGGTCAGCGCCCTCACCTGCTTGCAGAGTTCGAAGCCGCTGATGTCGGGCAGCCCCACATCGAGGATCAGGAAGTCGGGTCGAGTCTGTTCCAGTCGTGTCAGCAACTGTTGGCCCAGCATGAACCACTCCACCTCGAACCCGTCGGTCTGCAGGGCGTAAATCAGGGTGTCGGCGATGCTGGCCTCATCCTCCACCAGCCAGATGACTCTCTTTTGCATGGCATCCTCGTCGCAAATTGGCACCCCATTCTGGCATCGAACCAAATCGGATCCTATTTGCTGTTTTATTTTTCCGAAAAAGGGGCTAATATTTCGATGTTCTTTCGAATCGAAACTTAAAAATGACCAAACGTAATACTCAACAACGCCGTCACACCATAGTGACCCTAGTACAAGAGCAGGGTGAAGTGAGCGTCGACGCTCTCGCCAAACACTTTTCTACCTCCGAAGTGACCATCCGTAAAGATCTGGCGGTACTGGAGACCGGTGGTCTGCTGCTGCGCCGTTACGGTGGTGCTGTCCCTTTGCCGAGCGAGATGGTGGTCGAGGTCAACCCTGAACAAGTTTCGAACCGAAAGTTAGCCATTGCCCGTGCGGCGGCCGAGCGGCTGCGTGATCACAACCGCGTCATCATCGACAGCGGCAGCACCACCAGCGCCATGATCCCCATGCTGGGCAACAAGCGCGGCCTCATCGTGATGACCAACTCCCTCAATGTGGCCGGAGCCCTGCGCGAGCTGGAAAATGAGCCTACCCTGTTAATGACCGGTGGCACTTGGGACCCTCACTCCGAATCCTTCCAGGGGCAGGTGGCGGAACAGGTGCTGCGCTCCTACGACTTCGACCAGCTCTTTATCGGTGCCGACGGTATCGACCCGGAGCGTGGCACCACCACCTTCAACGAGCTGGTGGGCCTGTCGCGGGTCATGGCCGAGGTGTCGCGGGAGGTCATTGTGATGGTCGAATCGGAAAAGATCGGCCGCAAGATCCCCAATCTCGAACTTCCCTGGTCGAGCATCCATACCCTGGTGACCGACGAGGGGCTGGCCAGCGAGGCCAGAGAACAGATTCAAGCCCAGGGGGTGACGCTTATCTGCGCCCCGGTCACTTGCTGACATCGAGCTCTGAACCATCCAACTGACTTTACGATTTGCATCTCAAGGAGAAGTGTATGTGTGGCATCGTCGGGGCTGTTGCCCAACGTGATGTGGCTGAAATTCTGGTAGAGGGCCTGCGCCGTCTGGAGTACCGCGGTTATGACTCAGCCGGTGTGGCCGTGTTCAGCGCCAACCAGCCGTTGCAGCGGGTTCGCCGTCTGGGCAAGGTGGCCGAGCTGGCCAAGGCGCTCGACGAGCAGTCCGTCCATGGCGGTACCGGCATCGCTCATACCCGCTGGGCCACTCACGGCGAGCCCTCCGAACGCAACGCTCACCCTCACGTCTCCGAGCATATCGTGGTGGTGCACAACGGCATCATCGAGAACCACGAAGAGCTGCGGGAAGAGTTGAAGGCGCTGGGCTATGTGTTCAGCTCCGACACCGATACCGAAGTGATTGCCCATCTGGTTCATCACGAGCTGAAGAGCGCCGGTAGCCTGCTGGCCGCCATGCAGACTGCGGTGAAGCAGCTGCGCGGTGCCTACGGTACCGTGGTGATGGACAGCCGCGACGACAGCCGCGTGGTGGTGGCCCGCTCCGGTTCACCGCTGGTGATCGGCCGCGGTATCGGCGAGAACTTTATCGCCTCCGATCAGATGGCGCTGCTGCCGGTGACCCGTCGTTTCATCTTCCTGGAAGAGGGTGATGTGGCCGAAGTGACCCGTCGCGATGTACAGATCTTCGATACCAACGGCAACGCCGTGGTGCGTGAAGAGCAGGAGTCCGAACTCTCCCACGATGCCGGTGACAAGGGCGAATACCGTCACTACATGCTCAAAGAGATCCACGAGCAACCCAAAGCGATCACCAACACCCTGGAAGGGCGTCTGGGCAGCGATCACGTGGTGGTCGAATCGTTCGGCAACGGCGCGCGCGCCATCTTTGACAAGGTCGAGCACGTGCAGATCGTTGCCTGCGGTACCTCCTATCACTCCGGCATGGTGGCCCGCTACTGGTTCGAAGAGATCGCTGGCGTCTCCTGCGATGTGGAGATCGCCTCCGAGTTCCGCTATCGCAAATCGGTAGTGCGCCCCAACAGCCTGCTGGTGACCCTCTCCCAGAGCGGCGAGACCGCCGATACCCTGGCGGCGCTGCGTCTGGCCAAGGAATCCGGCTACATGAGCTCGCTGGCTATCTGCAACGTGCCGGGCTCTTCGCTGGTGCGTGAATCGGATCTGGCCTTTATGACTCGCGCGGGGGCAGAAATTGGTGTGGCCTCCACCAAGGCATTCACCACCCAGCTGGCTGGCCTGCTGATGCTGGTGGCCTCGGTCGGTCACTGCCGTGGCCACCTGAGCGCGGCTGCCGAAGCCGAACTGGTCAAGGCGCTGCAAGCCCTGCCGGTGCGTATTAAAGAGAGTCTGGCGCTGGCCAAGGATATCGAAACCCTGGCCGAAGAGTTTGCCGACAAGCAGCACAGCCTGTTCCTCGGCCGTGGCAGCCAGTACCCCATCGCCATGGAAGGGGCGCTCAAGCTCAAAGAGATATCCTACATCCACGCCGAAGCCTACGCCGCTGGTGAACTGAAGCATGGCCCGCTGGCGCTGATCGATGCCGAGATGCCCATCATTGTGGTGGCGCCGAACAACGATCTGCTGGAGAAGCTCAAGTCCAACGTGGAAGAGGTGCGCGCCCGTGGCGGTATCCTCTACGTGTTCGCCGATGCCGATACCGGCTTCAATAGCGACGAGACCATGCGGGTCACGAACCTCAACCATGTGGAAGAGGTGATCGCCCCCATCGTCTATACCGTGCCGCTGCAGCTGCTCTCCTACCACGTTGCCCTGATCAAGGGCACCGACGTGGACCAGCCGCGCAACCTGGCAAAATCGGTGACCGTCGAGTAAGTCACTCTCTCAAATGAAAAAGAGCCGCAATTGCGGCTCTTTTTGTTTCGGCTGAGGGGTTACGACAGCCGCAGGTTGGTGATGGTGACCTCGTCGAGGGAGGGCACTATGATGCCGCTGGAGATCCCTTTGGCGATGGCCTGACTGCGGTTCTTTGAGTCGGTCTTGTTGGTCACCTGGGTCAGGTGAAAGTTGACCGTCCGCTCACTGATGCCGAGGATGGTGGCGATCTCCCAGGAGGTCTTGCCCTCGCTGGCCCAGAACAGGCACTCCTTCTCCCGATCCGACAGTTCGGTCAGGTATTTCATCATATCCGGTCTGCTTTTTATCAGTTGCAGCGCGGAGTTGAAGATGTAGCTGGCGCAGAACGACAGCAGCGGGACATTTTCAAACATCAGGTCGGAGTTGGATTTCTCCTTGGTGATGAAAGAGAGGATGCCGTGCTCGCCCTGCGGGGTGTGCAGCGGAAAGGAGACGCCATTGCGTACCCCGAAATCAGCCGCAAGGTTCATCACGTCGCGGCTGGCGCTGGGTAGCCAGGGCGAATCGCAGTCGAGCTTGTTCCAGAAGATCGGCTGGGTCTGTTTCAGCCCCAGATAGACCACCGGATCCTGGGTCAGATACTGGTTTTCGCTGTAGGCGTCAAACCAGGTGGTCGGACAGTTGTTGAACAGTGCCACGTGGGATTTTTGCATGCTGATGGGGAAAATAATCAGCAGCCGAAAGTAATCAAAGCCCATTTGATGACTGAAGCGCTCCAGCAGTTGCTGGATATCACTGGTTTTTGTTGCCTTGGTGAACTTGTCGATATGTTCCCAGATCGCATCGTTGAGCATTACTTTCTCCTTTTTCGATCTCTATCACACTGATCGAAAAGATTTTTTATCGTTATTTATATTTGTGCGGTGGCTATTGGCGCCACTTATTCCGTGCGTGCTTAAAAATTATCCTGTTTTTGTGCATAAAGGCCAAGAAAATCCTCTCGTTGCCAGTCCGCCCTGCATTTGAGATAATGATAATAGTTATCATTAGTAAGATGTATTTCAATGAACAAATTATGGGGTGTGGCCCTGCTGCCACTGTCAGTCCACTTTGCTGCCATCGGGGATGAGCTGGTTGCTCCCGCCCTCAAGAACAGCATAGCTGCCGGGAAAGCCTCCCAGCAGCGGGTGGAAAAAGCCGCCGATGCCGCCGTTGCCGCACGACTGGAGCTGCAAAATGCCCAGCTGCAACTGCGTGACCTCGAAGCCTACAACCGCTACATGCAATCTCTGGTGGCCGATCAGCAAAATGAGCTGGGTAAATTGAGCCAGCAGCTGGAAGCGGTGCAAGAGACCCGTCAGGGCTTGATCCCGCTGATGTTGCAGATGCAGGCAGATCTGGAACAGCTGGTGCAAAACGACATCCCGCTGCGCAAGGAAGATCGGCTGGCGCGGGTTGAACAGTTGAAAGCGACCCTGGCCCGCGCAGACGTTAGCGAGGCGGAGAAATTCCGTCAGTTGCTGCAGGCCTATCAGATCGAAGCCGAATATGGCAGCCGGATGGACAGCTATTCCGCCGAGCTGGAGCTGGATGGTGCCCCGCGTCGGGTCGATGTGCTGGCGCTGGGTCGGGTCTCCCTGCTGGCAATGACGGCCGATCGCAGTCAGGCATGGCGCTGGTCTGCCGAGGCGAAGCAGTGGCAAGCCCTCGACAGCCAGTGGCTCTCCCCTATCGCCGAGGCGATGGATGTGGCCGCCGACAAGAAAGTTCCCCAGTTGCTCAATGTCCCCCTCTCTGTCAGCCGTAGTCAGGAGGCCCAATCATGAGAGTCACCATGAAGTGGTTCCCCCTCCTTATTGCTCTCTCCTGCGGTGCCAATGCCGCTGTCGCTGATGAGTGGCAGCAGCAGGAACAGGCTCGTGAACAGCAGGCTCAGCAAGATCTGGCGACCGTTGCCAAGGAGCTCGGCACTGCCCGCGCCAGACTGGCCGAGGCCCAGCGCTTGAGCAAGGAGCTGGCTGGCAAGTTCGCCAGCAACGAGAAGCAGCTGGTCGAGCTTAACGCCCAGTGGGAGCAAGCCTCCGGCGACATGAACGAGATCTTCGCGGTCACCCGTCAGGGCGCCAGCGATGCGGTCAAGCTGCTGAGCGAATCCGCCGTCGAGGGCCAGTACCCGGAGCGTCTCGCCCCGCTGAAAGCCATGGCACAGGATAAACAGGTGCCGGATCGCGCCGCCCTCGCCCTGCTGCCCGCCACGCTGCTGCAGGAGATCCGCGAATCTGGCCGGATTGCTCAGTTCAACGGCAAGGTGCTCGATGCCCAGGGGGCTGCCAGCGAGCAGTCGCTGACCCGGGTTGGCAGTTTTGCCCTGCTGGGGAGCGAAGGCTTCCTGCAACCGACTGCCGAAGGCTTGAGCCCGGTACTGGGTCTGCCCGGTAGCGTGCTCTCTGCCGTTGCGGCTTATCAGGGTCAGGAAGGGGAAGCGCTGCGGCTGGATCCTTCGCATGGCACTCTGCTGGCGATGCTGGCACAGGCGCCCACCTTCTGGCAGCAGGTACAACAAGGTGGTCAGGTCGGCGCCATTATCGTGCTGTTGGCCGCCATCGGTTTGGGTATCGCTGCGGTACGGCTGTGGAGCCTCTCCCGCGAACTGGGTCGGGTGCGCCGCCAGCTCAAGAGCGGTGAGTATCACGCCGACAACGCTCTCGGCCGGGTGCTGACGGTGGCAGACAAACACCCCGAGCTGAGCATGGAGACCCTCGAGCTGCGTCTTGATGAGGCGATCCTGCAGGAGACTCCTCGCATGGAGCGCGGCATCGGCATGGTCAAGGTAATCGCGGCCATCGCCCCCATGCTGGGTCTGCTCGGTACCGTGACCGGGATGATCGGCACCTTCCAGGCCATCACCCAGTTTGGCACCGGCGATCCCAAGATCATGGCGGGCGGCATCTCCATGGCGCTGGTTACCACGGTACAGGGTCTGGTTGCGGCCATTCCGCTGATCCTGGCCCACAGCCTGCTGCAATCGCGCTTCACCGAGCTTTCCAATGTACTGGAGCAGCAGGTAGCCGGCATTCTGGCCGAGCGCGCCGAGAGCAATAACGGCGGGATGGAGCGAGCAGCATGATGCTCGACATCTGGCAACAGCTGCAGAGTTTCATGGGCCGTGGCGGCCCTGTGCTCTGGGTCATTCTGGCCCTGCTGGTGCTGATGTGGATTTTGATGATCGAGCGGCTGCTCTACCTCAATCTGGGTTTCGGCCCCTTGCAGCAACAGCTGCTCGGCCGCTGGCAGGCTCGCCGCGAGCGCCACAGTTGGCACGCCCGGGCAATCCGCAGCCGCTGGCTGGCGCAGGCGGAGCTGGAACTGAACCGTCATCTGATCTTCATCCGCACCCTGGTGGTGCTCTGTCCCATGCTGGGGTTGCTGGGCACTGTGACAGGCATGATCGGCGTATTCGATGCGTTGGCCGCGGCCAACCGCTTTAACCCGGAGAGCATGGCGGGCGGGATCTCCCGCGCCACTATCCCCACCATGGCGGGCATGGTGGTGGCGCTCTCCGGCGTGTTGTTACTCAGTCGGCTCGAGAGTCAGGCCAAGCGTGCGCTGGCCAAGACCCGGGACGGCCTGCGAGAAGAGAAGGTAATGCAATGAGACGGCAATCCAAACGCCAGCGTGACGAAGTGCAGATCGACATGACCCCCATGCTGGATATCGTGTTCATCATGCTGATCTTCTTTATTGTCACCACCTCCTTCGTGCGTGAAGCAGGACTCGAGGTGCACAGACCCCAGGCCAGTCAGGCCAAGGCGCAGAAATCTTCCAGCATCATGCTGGCGATCGGGGCTCAGGGTCAGATCTTCCTCGACCGCAAGCAGATCGATGTGGAGCGGGTACAGGCCACCATCGCCCGTCTGCTGGCGGAGCAACCCGATGCCAGTCTGGTGATCCAGGCCGACGAGCGGGTGCCCCACGGCAAGGTGGTGCGGGTGATGGATGAGGCCAAGGCGGCGGGTATCGCCAATATCGCTGTGGCGGTGGCGCCGAAATGAAATACAAGCTGATGAGCCTGGGGCTGGGGGTTGCCCTCAGTCTGGGCATCCTGCTGTTCATGGCCACGCTGGTTGAACCGCCCCGGGGCGAGAAGGTGGCGAGCGAACAGAAGCCCATCGTCATCAATATGCAGAACGAGGTGACCGAGGTGCAGGTGCGCGAGCGTCCGGTGCCGCAGGAGCCCGAGCCTCTGCCAGAGCCTCCCGCTGCATTGGCCTCGACACCGCTGCCGATGCCTGCCGCGGCCCCTTTGGCGGCCGTTGAGCCGAGTCTGGATCTGGTCTCCAGCCTCAGTGCGGTGCAGGTCTATGCCCCCGGCGTGGCGACCAGTACCGCACCGGTATTGAGTGGCAACTACCACGGCCAGCAGCAGGGAGCGGGTATCGGCGCCGGTGACATGCTGATGCCGCTGCAACGGATCGAGCCGGTCTACCCCTATCGTGCCCAACAGTCAGGGATCGAAGGATTCGTCACCCTGCGCTTTAGCGTGAATGCGGAAGGTGGCGTGCAGGATGTGGAAGTGGTCGAGGCCAAGCCCAAGCGTCAGTTCGAGCGGGCGGCCATTCAGGCGATCAACAAGTGGCGCTATCAGCCGAGACCGGGCGCCACCGACAAGCTGGTGCAAGTCATCACGCTCAAATTCAAACTGGAGTCATAACTATGTTGCGGATCTGGATCTGTCTGCTGGCCCTGGTCGGCCAAGCCTGTCTGGCGATGGAGGTCAGCCCTCACTTCTCCCGTCAGCTTGAACCCGTGATGAAGCTCTATCAGTCCGGTCAGTGGCAACAAGCCCAGAGCAAGGCATCCGGCCTCAAGCCAAATAGCGATGCCGAGCGTGCCTGGCTGGCGCAGTTGCAAGCCTCGCTGGCGGCCAATCTGCAACAGACCGCCCAGGCGAGCCGTTATGTCGAACAGGCTCTTGCCTATAAAGAGTGGCCCGAGCAGCAACAGCTCCAGCTGCTGCGACTGCGCGGCGATATTCAGGCCCAGCAATCCAACTGGTCTGGTGCCATCGCCAGCTACAAGGCGGCACTGGCACTCAAGCAAGACGATGCACTACGCCTGCGTCTGGCCGGCCTCTATTACCACAACAAGCAGTACGGTGACGCCGCCGGCCAGAGCGAACAGTTGTTGAAGAAGGGTTGGCAGAAGCAGGCCGCAATTATTCGCCTATCCGCCCTCACCGCCCAGCAACGTTATGGCGTGGCGGCCGATCAGGCGGCCGAGCTGATCCGTCACGAGCCGACAGAGAGCAAATGGTGGCAGCAGGCGGTGTCGCTCAACCTCTCCGCCAAACGTGGCGATCAGGCGTTGGCTCTGCTGCAAACAGCTATCGATAGAAAACTGATGGATGATGCGTCTGCCCGCAATCAGCTGATCCGCCTCTATGCCTGGCAAGGGCTGCCTTATCGTGGTGCCCGTCTGCTGGAGGCGGCCATGGCCAAGGGACAGATGAAGCAAAGTGCCGAAAATCGCCAACTGCTGGCCCAATTATGGGAAGGTGCCCGGGAGTGGTCACAAGCGGTCGATAGCTGGCAGCTGCTCGCCAACCAGCATGGTCAGCCCAAAGCCGCTATGCGCGCCGCCGAACTGCTGCTGCAACAGGGGAAGACAGATGCTGCCATGACCCAGCTCGCCGCCATCAAGTCGGTAAAAGGCGAGCAAGGCAATCGTGCCAAAGCGCTGCTGGTGCAGGCACACCTTAATAAGGAGCAGTATGCCCAGGCGCTGGAACTGGCCCGTGAGCTGCAGCAACAGGATAACTGGCAGCAGAAGGCAACCAGCTGGGTCAACTATATCCGGGCACAAAGCGAAGAGTTGAGCAAAAAAGCGGCGTAAAAGAGATGCCAAGGGGTTGTTTTGGGGTGTTCAGTTCGCTTTTTCAGCAAACGAACGCATTTTTGCAAAAAGCCCTTGTCATCCCGGCGCGGCTCCCTATAATGCGCCCCTACCAGCACGGCGGAACACGCCGAACTGATGAGCCAGCTTCCTAGTGAAGTGGGCGCCGAAAGAAAAGCGAAAACAATCGCTTGACTTTCGAAGTGAGGAGCGTAATATGCGCCTCCTCAACGCGACAAGCGTGACGCTCTTTAACAATTTGAATCAAGCAATCTGTGTGGGCACTCAC
>NZ_JAPDCL010000029.1:0-53825 GCF_027706025.1 Aeromonas sp. Y311-2
GCCCCTGGGACGCTTAACAATGTCCATAGATAGAACTCAATAGCTTAGGCGTCCGCACTATACAACTTACTCTTATCGATGGAGTAGACCTCAAGCTCGGGGGCCATGGTCTCCAACGTGCTCATCACCCTGCCAGACATATCGCCGTAGAGCGCGTAGTTGGAGCTGAATGCCACACCGCCATGCGCCTCGAACTGCTCGCGGATCTTGAAGTAGGGCCCGGCCATCTTGATACCCATCGCCTTGGCTTCGGGGCTGCGCGACACCACGCATCCATCGTTGTTGGAGAGCACCACGATCGGGCGGCCACGCAGCTCAGGGCGAAACAGCCGCTCACAGCTGGCGTAGAAGTTGTTTACATCAACGAGCGCTATAGCCATCACGCTGCCTCAGATTGCCAATCACATGGGTGACCACTCCGAACAACTCCAAAGAGAGGCTCATACAAGGGTCGATAGGCGCGAACGCCGGATTGGCTGGCAACAGCCGCAACCTCGGCTTGAGCTGCAAGGTCTTTACCGTGAAGCCGCCATCGAGTAGTGCAATCACCACATCACCATGGCGCGGGGTGAGGCTCTTATCGACTACCAGCAAGTCACCGGGAAAGATGCCGACCCCGGTCATGCTCTCCCCCTCGGCACGCAGATAGAAGGTTGCAGCAGGGTGCGACACGCAGTGGGTGTTGAGGTCCAACTTCCCTTCCAGATAGTCGCTGGCAGGGCTGGGAAAGCCACAAGAGGCGCGGTGCAAGAACAACGGGATGGTCACCTCGGCGGGTGATGGGTCTGAGGTTAACAGCTTCATGGCAACAGCACCTGTATTTATATACAGTCATTATAGCGCACCACCTTTGAACCAGCGCAAGTCCCGCATGCCAGTGATGGCGTACCATAGTGCCAATAGATAACAAAAGAATCAGTAATGCAGATGCCACGTTGTTAGTTCCATTCAAGCTACATCGATTTGAGAAGCAACGTCGACATTCGTTTGTTAGTGGTTCATGGCACTAAGCATCGCACTGACCTACAAATTAACTTTTCTGTCAGTAGTGTTAGAAATAATGTTCTAAATCAATGACCTCTAATCGAATTTTTGATTAAATTATTGCATTTGTGACCGACATTTCAGATCACAAAAGGCCTTTTAGGCACATTCATCACAGACCAAATCGTGAGAAAAAGGCTAGGTAAACAGAATGTGTTTACATTGAGTCTGTTATCATGGGCTTTGATAAATAAAATAGGCTGTAACCATGTTGCAATTGGACTTAGCTTTTACCGATGCACGATCCCACAGACTGTATATCAGACCAGCACATAGTTCAGAGTGACAGTCGGTCATAGGCAATCAGATGCCCAACATGAAGTAGTTAGTTCGGTGCTGGCTACTAGATTCACTCCCGCCGAGTAGCTTTATCATGCTTGAAAATCAATCACCCCCCAGAATCAGTGCGATGTTGCGTTTTGCAATCAAATCCGGTGCCAAGGCTGCAGTGGAACTACAGATACGTAACCGCTCCATGCTTGATGCTAGAGATGATCGGGGGAGGACACCGTTGATGCTCGCTGCGGAAAAAGGAAGCCAAGAGTTGTGCGAGCTGTTGCTTGATGCGGGGGCCAATCCAGCACTGGTTAGCAATGAAGGTAAAACAGCATCTAGCATAGCTGCGGAGATGGGTTATGACGTGCTCGGATGCATGCTGCATCGCGCTCAAGATGAACCAGCTGGTTCTTCGTTATTTGAAGTTGTAGTGACGCCTGAAGACATTCATCTGCATGAAATAGTTGGTGATGATAAAGCTGTAGTTCTAGGGGATGAAAGAGCTGCAGAGTCCACATCTTTGGGTTATTTCATGGCCGTCCAAGCCGTATCTCAGACTCACCAAGATGTATTTTCTGCCGGAAGTTCTGGTGTTTCTTCAGCGGATACAGGTCCATCTGATTATGGAGATTCAGGGGATGAAGATATAGAAGGTGATTCCAGTCAGTGGATTGCCTTATCAGATAATCCTGGTAAGGGGGTTACGCCGATCGTTCCGGATGTATTACTGAGCCAGCCAGATGTGATTGGTATAGAACAACAGAGAGTTAATTCCAGTTGGAATGAAGCATCTGATGGTCTAATTGATTTCCCCCCTTCGGAAGATTCTGCATGGGTTGATGCAGATACAAGTGCGCAGTTTGATGATATTGCACAAGCCGGGCCACATGATTTTGTTCTTTTGCACCTTCCTTTTTCAGATGTTCCTGTTACTGAGCTGGAGGAGGAAAATGACTCAGCTCATTTACATGAAGATGATGATTCTGGCTGGAAGGCAGAGGAGGAAGTGGTAACGCCAAAATCAGATGTGTCCCTTCTGATTTCCGTGACGCAAACCCATCGTCGTATATCCAGACACCGTGCTTTGAATACTGACGAATCTTGGGAGGATGTGGAGCTTGAGCTGCCAGAGGTGAAACCTGCAGTCATCCGGGGCTCCGAGGAGCAGGAGTTTCTGAGAGCACTCTTTGTCGAGGGTTTTCAACGTGGGTGGGTCACTTTTGACAAGGTCGCTGAGGCTTGCCAGCTTGATGCGGGCCCTGCTGCTGATGCATTACTTCCCGCTACTCTTCAGATACTTGAAGATTATGGTATCAAGGTTGAAGAAGCCAATCAGGAGAGTTTCACAGCGGAAGGTGTGGTGAATGAGGAGCTTGCGGTTCTGCTGGATGAGGCATTCGAGAGGTTGGAGGCGTACCTAAGTGAATCATTGTCAGAGGTGCATACATTCAATTCAAGCACTCTGAGAACGTATTCGCAGGATGCACGTGCAGTCGGCTTGATTTCCAAAGATGGGGAAATATTGCTTGGGACCCGTATGGACTCCGCCATCAAGGCTCTTGCACGGTATCTGGCTGCCTTGCCCGATAGCGCTTGGGTGGACTGTTTTGAGGATGTGCAGCCGCAACAAGAGGTTAGTGTTGATGAGCTAGATGAGGATGAAGCCGTAGATCTGGAGCAGATCGAGATAACTGATGAAGAAGGTCGTTTTTCCGGAAGCTTTGAAGATTATGTGAATATTTTACGTGCTGGAGACATTTCTGGTAAGACCGATGAAATGATCCCTCGCCCTTCCGCATCGTTACTGGCCGGTTTGATCAAGAAATTGCATCTGTTTGATCCGGAGCTCCAGCCTGAGCTGGCGTTAGAGCATATTCGGATTTTCGAGAAAGCCCGCCATGACCTAGTTAATGCCAATCTGCGACTGGTCATGAGCATTGCCAGCAAATATAGCAATAGCGGCATATACCTAGAAGACCTGATCCAAGAGGGCAATATCGGCCTGATGAAAGCTGCCGAGAAATTTGAAGTTCAACTTGGCTTTAAATTTTCTACTTATGCTACTTGGTGGATTCGTCAGGCCATTACCCGCTGCATTGCTGATCAGCTTCGTTTGGTGCGGGTGCCGGTTCATTTAGTGGAAAAAATCAACAAAGTGCAACGCGGTATTCGTGAGCTGGAGGGAAAATCCCTTGGTGGTGTAAGCGATAGCGAGTTAGCTGTGTCGCTCGATATGAGCGTCAATGAAGTTTGCAAGGTAAAACAAGTTGCCGATCGTGAAGTAATTTTCCTTAGTGGCTTTGATGAAATTGACAGTCCGGAATTACTCGCTGGGAACGAGTCTGATGGTTTCCATTGTGTAGAAAATGACGAACTAGCGAATGCAATCAGAGCTGCTCTATCCGAGTTGTCAGAGCGTGAACATCAGATTATCAAATATCGCTTTGGCATAGGGTTAGGGGATGACTTCACCCTGGAACAGGTCGGCATAATGTTCGATGTCACACGGGAACGGATTCGCCAGATCGAAGCCAAGGCCCTGCGCAAACTGCGCCATCCGAATCGACGTATGGTGCTGGCTATGTTTTGGGATGAAAACGATCTGCATGATGATATTGATGAAGGCCGATGAATATGAAAGTACAGAATATGCGACATGCCCCACCTCGTGCAGCCGCAATGATCGAAGCCTTGCGCGGGTTAGGTTACAACACTGCGACCGCGCTGGCAGACATCATCGATAACAGCATTGCAGCTGGTGCCGCAACAGTTGACTTGCGCTTTGTTTGGAACAATGAGCAGAGCCGGATTGAAATTCAGGACGATGGCCGCGGTATGAGCGCAGCTGAAATCGACAAAGCAATGCGGCTTGGGGAGAGGAGCCCTCTCGATGAGCGCAGTGCAGATGACCTAGGGCGTTTCGGCCTCGGCTTGAAGACTGCCTCGTTTTCACAGTGCCGTTGCCTGACCGTGGCTGCTTGTGGGCCGGATGGTTTGCAATGCCTGCGCTGGGATCTAGATGTGCTTGCCGCTGGAAAGAATGATGGTTGGTACTTGCTTGAAGGTCCAGCTGAAGGTTCAGAAGGATATTTGGCTCCTCTCAAGAACGCTGGGCGGGGGACTCTCGTTCTGTGGGAGGCGATGGATCGCATTGTGACTAAAGGAGTTGGAGAGCAAGAGTTTCTGGATCTGATCGATGCGGTAGACCGGCACCTTGGCATGGTTTTTCATCGTTATCTGGAGCATCCCCGACGTTTGTTGTTGCGTATCAATGGTCAGCCGGTGAAACCATGGGACCCGTTCCTTGTGGGGCATCCTGGCAAACCATGGCAATCACCTTCCGTATCACCGCCAGGAAATGCAGCAGTCAAGCTGCAATGCAATGTGTTACCGCATAAGGATAAGTTATCACCGTCCGAGTTCGAGACTGCAGAAGGACCTGACGGCTGGACGGCGCAGCAAGGGTTCTATGTCTATCGCAATGAGCGTCTTCTGGTTGCAGGCAGCTGGCTGGGGCTTGGCCAAGGGCGATCGTGGACAAAAGACGAGGCCCACCGTCTGGCGCGTATTCGCCTTGATATTCCTAACACAGCTGATGCCGACTGGAAAATCGATATTCGCAAGTCTACGGCTAGGCCCCCCGTTGCATTGCGAAGCTGGTTGATTGGATATGCCGAAGATACACGTTCCAGAGCCCGCAAAGCATTCGTGCATCGCGGAGTCGCACCGAAAATGCCTGGGGGGGGTGAGGTTGCACAATCTTGGAAAGCAGAGCACTTTGCTGGCGGTATGCGTTACCGGATTGATACGGACCATCCGGTGGTCCGTTCGGTATTGGATGATGCCGGTGTTTTGCTGCCTCAGATAAAGGCCATGCTGCGCGTCTTGGAAGAAACAGTTCCAGTCCAGCGAATCTGGCTGGACACCGCCGAGAATAAAGAGGCTCCGTGCACCGGCTTTGCCGGGGAGCCACCCGCAGAAGTGAAATCGGTGCTCGAGGTGCTTTATCGAAATATGGTAGGCGTGAAAGGTATGTCCTCGAGCATGGCGCGCGAACGGCTATCGAGAAGCGAGCCGTTCAATCAATATCCAGAGCTAGTTGCCAGCTTGCCTGAACAGCTATAAACAAGGAATGCCGTGTGTCTTTAATAGGTGAAGCAAACAAGATCAGTGTGGTCAAAATCGTTCAGGAATTGCTGCTGGCAGAGGATGCTCAGTCTATTCCTCACAGTTTGATCTCTGAAAAAATAAACCTCGTGCTCGCGCTGAATCCTCGTTGGACTGAAGATCTGGATCGTGAGTCCGTTATTAACGAGCTGATCCGCCGCCATAGCGAATGGGTTGGGACGGGGGGCATGCTCGGTGATGAGTCGGATCACGTTGCTTGGCTGACCGCACAACGTAAGAAGGAATGGCGTTACTGGCAGCGTTATCGTGAAATGCAGGAGACACGACTATCAGCAAATGCGGTTGCCAATCTGGATGAAACATCCGATCAGGTGTTGTCAATGCTGGAGGACCCTTGCCGCGAAGGTGCTTGGGATCGCCGAGGTCTCGTAGTCGGTCATGTGCAATCAGGAAAAACGGGCAACTATACCGGGTTAATCTGCAAGGCGGCCGATGCTGGTTACAAGGTCATCATTGTTCTGGCTGGAATGCACAACAATTTGCGCTCTCAAACTCAGATGCGTCTTGATGAGGGGTTTCTGGGATATGAGACACACTCTTCCAGTAACGAACCCCGGCCGATCGGTGTCGGTCTGATTGACCGGGATCCTGCGATTCGCCCGCACTACGCAACAACACGTTCCGAAAAAGGTGACTTCAGCATGGCCGCCGCGAAGAATCTCGGGATTTCTCCGGAAGAGCGACCGTGGTTGTTTGTTGTCAAGAAGAATAAGAAAGTCCTTGAACGTCTGCACAAGTGGATCGTCAATCATGTAGCCAACACCGTCGAGGCAGAGTCCGGTCGCAAGATCGTGACACATCTTCCCTTGCTGGTCATCGATGATGAGGCAGACAATGCTTCTGTTGATACGGGTGAACAAATTTTTGGCGAGAATGGACTGCCTGACGAGGAGCATCAGCCTAAAGCCATTAATGGACTTATTCGTAAGATATTGCACGCTTTCCAGCGTAAGGCCTATGTTGGCTATACAGCTACGCCGTTTGCGAACATTTTCATTCATGAGCGAAATGCCACCCCGAAAGAAGGGCCAGATCTCTTTCCGGCCGCATTCATTGTCAATCTCGGCGCACCATCCAGTTACGTCGGGCCAACTCGCCTGTTTGGTATCAACAACGGTGGAACTCGTGCGGATGCATTGCCTCTTGTACGCAAGGTTGATGACCACTGTTCTGACGATGGCAAGGCCGGCTGGATGCCGATATCTCACAAGAATGGACACAATCCCAAGATCGACAATGAATTTGGTATGCCCGAGTCATTGGTAAAGGCGATAGATTCATTTGTACTTACGTGTGCATTGAGAAAACTGCGGGGACAGGGAGATTCCCATAGCTCAATGCTTATTCACGTAACAAGATTTAATCAGACTCAGGCGGCGGTACATGCTGTAGTAGATCAGTATATTCGACAGCAGTTGCAACGAGTAGAGCGACAAATAGGACATGAAGGATTTTTGGGGCGCCTTGCCGAACTCTGGCATAAGGACTTCTTGCCTGTTTCCACCGAATTGCATGCACAAATACCTGATATGGTCAGCCGGTACGATTTTTCGTGGGAACAAGTTGTTGAGCAAATACCGGATATTGTTTCGGAACTTTCTGTGCGGATGATCAATGGTACGGCCAAGGATGCACTGGATTACGCTGATTCTGGCAAGGGGCTCAAGGTTATTGCTATTGGTGGTGATAAGCTCGCGCGGGGGCTCACCTTGGAGGGGCTATGTGTAAGCTATTTCCTGCGTGCATCAAAAATGTATGACACTTTGATGCAAATGGGAAGGTGGTTTGGTTATCGGCCTGGTTACCTTGATCTTTGCCGTCTCTATACGACAGCGGATCTGGTCGAGTGGTTTGAGCATATTGCCGATGCCTCAGAAGAGCTGCGTGAAGAATTCGACATGATGGTTGCCAGTGGTGGGACACCACGTGATTACGGTCTCAAGGTCGTATCGCATCCTGTACTGATGGTGACTTCTCCCTTGAAAATGCGATCCGCCAAGACATTGCGACTTTCCTTTAGTGGGCATGTGGTCGAAACAGTGTCAATGCACAAAGAGTCTGCGATTGTTCGTGCAAACTTCGATTCGTTCCATAGTTTTGTTTCTGTGATCGGAAAGCCTTCAACCATACCGGAGAGGAAACGTGGGGATGGACGCGATCGCTGGACCGGAGCGTATTGGTCAAATGTATCCCATGCTGAGGTGACGTCGTTTCTTGCCGGTTATACAACTCACCCTAGCGCGTACAAGGTGAACAGCCAGATGCTGTGTGAGTTCATCGACTCAATGGCGCTTGATGGTTATCTGCTGAACTGGAACGTGGCTGTAGTTGGCGGAAGCATTGACAAGGGCGCTTGGCAGATCGAAGACCTTGTTGTACCGCTAACCCAACGGGCTAATCGACAGCAGGCCGCCGGTCGCTACGCAATTGGTCGACTGCTGTCTCCGCGAGATGAGGCGCTGGATCTTGACGAAGTTGCTTGGCTTGCTGCGCTCGATGAAACGAAAAGACTCTGGCATGCCGACCCCGCCAGACCGGATGGCAAGAAGGAACCTGTGACTCCAAATGGGCCAGCCCTGAGAAAGATACGTGGATTCGGTGCAGAGAGAATTCCTGCCTCCCCAGAAACGGGATTATTGCTGATTTATTTGCTGAATCCAGTGGATGCAGGTTTACCTGAGGGTCATGAGCCTGTCGTGGCATTCGGGATCAGTTTTCCCAGCAACAACAGTGGGATAAAGGTCGACTACAAGGTCGGACATATTTTCTGGGAGCAAGAATTTGGATCTGCTGAGTAAGGAAGACATCCTCGGGACATGGCGCGCGTTATCAGGTGTGTCGAACGAGGACGTATGGAGAACGATTTTGCTTGTGCCGGAAGGTGTGTGTACTTTGCGAGCTGGTCGTTGTTTTCCTGGGAATGAGGAAGGTTTGTTAGTCCGGTTTGGCAATGGATATATTGGTTCATTACATGGACTACCTGCGGCCACTGGATTCACGGTCAAAAAAATTAAGCTAGGGAATAATAATGAAGAGTGGTTGGCATTGGTACGCCAGCCAGGAGGAAACCTTGATCTGTTTGCAACGGTCGTGACAGATCTTGTTGCAGTTTTGTTGGGTAGCTCAATTCTAGATGGGCGCCAACTATTGAATATATTCATGAAGCGTTTGCGTGCGTGGATGAGCTTCATGAAGAAAGGAGCTACCATGCTCGGCCCCGAAGCGGAGTTGGGTCTAGTTGGTGAATTACAGTGCATGTCCACATTGCTAGCTGCAGGCTGCTCGGCTGAAAGTGTTGTGGAAGGCTGGACTGGCCCGATGGATGGCTTGCAAGATTTTCAGCTTGGACATGGGGCTATTGAAGTCAAAAGCACATTGGCAAAAGACGGATTTTCCGCCTCTATTCTGTCGCTTGAGCAGTTAGATGACAGTGTTCGCAAACCTCTGTTTCTTTGTGCTTGCCGATTTTCAGTTGATCCGTCAGGGGTTTCTCTACCTGTTCGTATTGCATCGTTAAAAGAGCAGATGGATGAGGCCACAGCAGTTGTTTTCGGTTTTGCCTTACTGCATGCGGGGTACCTCGATGCGCACGCCGATTTGTATACAAGACAGTTTGTCGAAGTGAGTACACGTTACATGCTTATCGATGAAACTTTTCCGAGGCTTACTGGCGGGAATGTTCCGGTTGGTGTGGTCCGTGCAAAGTATGAGATAGAGCTGGATGCGATTGATGCTAAAGAGTGCCTAGCTGACGCAGCAATTGAAATGATTGGGATGAATTGAATGGAATTGGTTGATTTTTTGCGTCAAACGCAACAACAGGTTCGTGATGAAACTGTCGAAAGAGGGATTGAGGGCGGAGAAGCAGCATTCCCGGAGCTACTTTTTACTGAGATCGTTACAAGACATATGGCCGATATCGGGATGACTTTTGATCCTGAAGTGTGTGCATACGATGCCAGAGTTGGAAGTGGATTAGGTTCAGGAAATGTGAGGTTGAGTGGTTTCGCTGTTTCTGAAGACAATGAACAGCTAGATCTGTATGTGAGCGACTACGAAGGCCTAGATGAAATTGTCGACATTCCTAATGCCGAAGCACAGAAAGCAGCCGAACAATGCCTGCGCTTTCTTTCGATGTGTGTGGAGGGCAAACTAGCCAAGGAAATGGACGAGTCCCATCCGGCATATGCCCTAGTGCTCACAATTAAGCAGGTTTATCCTGACCTTGAGCAGATCCGAGTCTTTGTTTTGACCGACAGGCGTGCAAAAGTTCGTACATATCAACCGCGTACAATATCCGGTAAGGTTGTAAAGCTTGAAGTTATGGATATCCAGCGTTTGTTTAATCACTGGCAGGAGGGGCGTCCACGAGATGAACTCATTGTCAATTTCCAAGATATATCTGGCGGCCCTCTGCCCTGTATCTGGGTTCCGGACCAGATGGGGGAATATGATTATGCAATGACAGCTATTCCCGGTGAAGCCCTACGATTTTTGTATGAAAAATATGGTGCACGTATTCTTGAAGCCAATGTCCGTTCGTTTCTGAGCCAAGTTGGCGGGGTCAATAAAGGGATTGCAGAGACTTTACGCAAGCAGCCTGAACGGTTTATGGCCTACAACAATGGGGTTGTCATTATTGCTGATGAGGCCAGCTTGGGACGTACCGAGGATGGCAGCCTCGGTATTTTCGGGCTTAAAGGCATGCAGATCGTGAATGGTGGTCAGACGACAGCATCGATGTTCTTCACGAAGAAAAAATTTCCAGATATTAATCTCTCTCAGGTCAGAGTTCCCGCTAAAATCATCGTGTTGAAAAATGTAGGTTCAGAGCAGGAAGAACGTCTGATTTCAGATATATCACGCTATGCCAATAGTCAGAATAAAGTTCAACTGTCTGATTTGTCTGCAAATATGCCTTATCACGTAGAGCTCGAAAAACTAGCTATGGCTACATATTGCCCTGATGGCGTTAGTCGGTGGTTCTACGAGCGGGCCACAGGCAGCTACAAAGTGATGCTTGAACGTGAAGGTAAAACACCAGCTGGTATCAAGCGTATACAGGAAGGTATACCATCAACTCGCAAGATTACTAAAACGGATCTTGCAAAATATCAAAGTGCTTGGATGCAGCGACCAGACTTGGTGAGTCTAGGAGGCCAAAAGAACTTCAAAGCGTTCATGGATATTATTAATGCAGCTGGCGAGGCTAGGGGGCTGACTGATGTTGCTGAGTATAAGAGCATCATTGCTCAAGTCATTTTATTCAAGGAAGCGCAGCGTAGAATACGCCCACGCTTTGCAGCATTCCAAGCGAACGTGATTGCATATACAGTCTCTCTTGTGTCCCTGAAGCTTGGTGAGCGTCTGAGTCTGGAGCGTATTTGGTCCACCCAGACTGTATCGCCGCAACTTCTCGAGCAGATTGAAATATGGTCAGACGAGGTGAATGCACAGCTTCATGCGACTGCAAACGGGCGAATGATTTCAGAGTGGGCGAAGCGGCCTGAATGTAGGGAGATTATGTTCTCTCGTCCATTTTCTCAGCCAAGAGTAGATATTCCAGAATTAAATTGCTCCTAATATTTAACATCGCATAGGTTAATTAAATTTATCGTATTAATCCTTACACTATGGCTTGGGCTTACCAAGCCATAGTGTTATGGTTTCTTATATACTTCTGACACAGATAAGACATCTAAGATATCAGCTTCTATAAGTAGAAGATTTTTGCAAAATGTCTAACACCAAACGAGCTATTTTGTTTGCTAATAGGGGCGGCACTGCATTACCCACTTGATGATATTGCTGAGTTCGTCCACCTTGGAAAAAATAATTATCAGGAAAGGTTTGCAAACGAGCAGCTTCTCTTACTGTGAGGCTGCGACACTGTGTCGGATCAGGATGAATGAAGTAATGCCCATCTTTAGATATATGACTTGTAATTGTTGTAGAAGGTGCATTAGAAAGTTGAACTCGGAACCGATCCGAAAAATGCCCACTTTCCCAATTCTTGTGCGCTGGAGCTAAGGAGTCAAGACAAAATTCTTTGTGCCCCTTTGGCGATCTTCCTTCTATTTTAGCAAAACATGCAGCAAATCCGTATCGAATCAAATCATCAATTCTATGACCTCTGGTTTCGTGGTTCAGCCAAACTTTAAGTCGGTCATCATTGAACCATTTGTCAAGTTCACTAATACCAGTGGTACCTTCATTTTTCTCTCTTGGATATTGGAGAGAGCCTGTATCAACGTTCTGAAGAAAATCAGCTGTTTTACGAATATTATCTATCAGCTCTGAAGTGAGTTTGGACTCTTTAATTGCATTGTTTGCAAGCAGTTTTAATCCTTCTCGGATTTTTTGTTCCCATGCAGCAGCAGAGTCCTCTTCTCGACTTAATTTACTGCGTAATGGAGGCAGATTACCAATAGCATTATTAACTGTAATCCGACTCTCTTTGTTTAGCTTAGGTAAATTATGGCTGAAACGATCGTCTCTGATACCGAGTAGAATTACTCTATGACGAGCCTGAGGTATTCCATAGTCTTCGGAGCGAATAATGAAATTAGTTGCATCTATTTTTTGTGGATCATCACCATCCATGAATATTTCATCATTGACAAGAGATACGATATTATATCGTAAGCCATTATCTTTTTTATCCAATGCCATGCTAGGATTTGCAAGATCTCTTAGAATTTGATGAAAAATTAAACCGCCATTTATTTTTGATGAAAGAATACCCTTCACGTTCTCCATGACAAAAATATCTGGTTTATTATTTTTTATGATTCTTAAATACTCCAAGTATAGGAAGTGCCTAGAATCATCTTCGGGTATATAGTTAGAGTTACCTTTATTTCTCGAGCGCCCAGCAAGAGAATATGCTTGACATGGAGGTCCGCCAATGAGAACCCATGGTAAATCCTTATTGCCTAATGCAGTTGTAATTGCAGAGTCAAGGGCTGCATTCCCCTTATCACTACCGATAGCAATACACATCGCTTCATGATTTGCTCGCTCCCAATACTCATAGGTTCTCTCAGTGAAAGGATTAGGTGATTTCCCATTGCAAAACTGATAGTAATCTGATAGTCCATCAGGAAAATTGCTTTTGAGTAATCGATAGTAAGCCCTGAGTCTTAGAGTCTGGTGAGCAACAGGATCCTTCTCTGCAGAGACCATAATCTGGAAGGAAGAACCTTCGTTAAGTGAAGAGAATCCTTCGCCTAGTCCTCCTGGACCAGCAAATAAATCGATAATTGGGATCGGTGATAAAACGGTGTTCATGGTCTAATACTGTGTTTTTGATCAGCTAACAAAGATACCAGGAAGATGCGTGAACGGGAAGCCAAAGCGTGGCTCTTGTCGATAAAAAGCCTTGTGTAAGGCTCATGGCGGGGGCTGGTAGCATCGGATGTATGCCGGAGAAGGCTGTTCAATCGGTTCCTTATGATACATGGCGTCGGTGCCATGACCTTATGAAGGCTTTCTTGGTACAACATCGCTATGACTTGCTTACTACCGAGTGTTAAATTATCTATCTGAGCTAAGCTGGTAGGTATTCGCCCAGCTTGATGTATATTGGGGGCTTTACATCGTTGCTTTCGCCATGTTTTCGCACGATTAATTTGGAAGATTGATAGCAACTTGGAATTTATTGTGAATTTATTGTAATGGTTACGCATTTATAATATCTTTGAAAATTCCATCTGTATGAAAAAACATGTTGTTTTTAGAAAGAAATTTTTAGGATGTGGATGGAATAATTTATAACATCTGTTAACCCCCCTGAATATAATATGCTTTCATGGCGGTCTTCGTTTTTATAATAGAAATCAATAACTTCATAGCATTCTCTGTCCTCATTTTCAAAGATAACGGTCCCATTGTTTATACTTCCATTTATTAACCATGTCTGGAATATCCAATCAGCAGATAAACCGACCATAGGAAATTTTTGGTTTAGCATGTCAATTTTATTAGTGTTGCCCATTTTATATCCCTTTGATATTGACTTATACTTTAATATGTTTAATCCGTAATGAAGGCGAAGAAGGGTTATGACCTCTATCGCACTTACAATTCCTACTGTAACAAATATTCATCGATAATAACCGTACTCTTTGCCTATGTCTGGAGATCAGTCTGGCTGGCGATCGTCAACAGCTCATCTTCGTTAACCAGAGCGGTGAGGAGATAGGTGCCGGGGTGCTCCCCGGCGATCAGTTTGTGATGCAACATGATGGTGCTACATACGCCATCGCCCCACCGCGTGGGGTGCGGCAGGGTTGGAGAGGTATTTAG
This sequence comes from Aeromonas sp. Y311-2, assembly GCF_027706025.1. Classification (NCBI taxonomy): domain Bacteria; kingdom Pseudomonadati; phylum Pseudomonadota; class Gammaproteobacteria; order Aeromonadales; family Aeromonadaceae; genus Aeromonas; species Aeromonas sp. Y311-2. The sequence goes on from NZ_JAPDCL010000029.1 coordinate 13,816, forward strand.
TGAAGGGGAAAACGCTGGGTTAGTTGGTTGTGTTCAAGCTGTCAGAGTTTTCTTGGCGTAGTTAGTCAGAGGCATGTGGTAATAGGTGATCAGCAGTTCTCTTAGTTGGGTGAGTCAGAAGTGAATCATAACCACGGTGTTAATGTGGCCACCAGTGGGAATGCGATCACGCCTTGGCGCAGTGCGTGATGTCCGCACTTATTGCGTGATAAATCGCGATGTAGACATAGCCGTGACTGCCAAGGGTATCGGCTTCGCAGGTAAAGCAGCTGTGCTGGATAGTGATGCAGTGCTGACGTTGGGCATCCAGTTCGCCGGTCAGCAGCTTGGCTTCCAGAGCTTTGATGATCTCCGGGAAAGCCAGGTCGAGCTTGGCTATCTGCGCCTCACTCCATTCACCTATCAGACTGGCCCGATCGGATAGAATATCGAGCCGGTAGCGACTCTGTATCAGACGAGCACCAAAGCGTGGCGAGATATCACGCGGCAGACCCCAGCAAATGCTGGGGAGCGGTGTGAGAGCTGGGGCCTCAGGTTGCTGTGTAGCAGAGCATGTGGGATGGGTTGTGGTCATCATTAGCGATACCTCAGTTGAATGTCGATGCGGGTGCCAGGCACGTTGTGGCGCTGGCGTAGTCTGGTCAGGTGTCCAGGGAGGTCGGTCAGGCTGGCTAGTCGTCCCCGGTAAAGCCGGGAGAGATTGATGTAGTTGGGATGGCTCACGGTGATGGTCACCTGATGCCCCGGCTGCCAGCGGCCAAACAGACGGGCTTTGGCCTCTTTGATGGTGGTGATGCCGGGAACGGGTAACGTCTGCCGGTTGCGCAGATGCAGTTTGTTAAGCTCGGGGGCATAGCGATGCACCTCGAGCCCGGTGATAAGACGGGTCATGTTCGGTGACTCCAATCATGCCAAGGGCCAGCCTGTGAGGGCTGGCCCTTTATGCTGTTTGTGGATGAGCGAGATTCAGGGGCGTCAACGAGCGCAGTCAGCTGTCTCATTGATAACCGGCTTGCAGTTGAGTCGGTCCAGCAGGTGCAGCGAGCCGTATTGAGCCACGAGCCGGTCTATGGCCATCTGGGCACAGGCTGTTCTGCTGGGCTTATTCTCAGGTATGGCGTAACGCGCGGTGAGCCAGCCGCCGAGCAGGGCTATGCGATAGCCACTCGGGATATGGGTGAGTGAGGTGCCGATGCCCCTCCCGTGAATGAGGAAGGGCACGGCTTGGCCACCGATGTCGATATCCATGCGCTGGCCCTTGAGTTCGAAGGTGGTGAGCTCGCCGGTTTGCGGATGTTTGCCTGGCACCCGGATGGTGATGTTTTTCGCCATGTCACACCTCCGGTTTGGCTTCAAAGTGGTGGGTCACAACGCCCGCCTTCGGGTCGATGCTGATAAACGCCGGGGCTTGTGGGTAGTACTGGTAGAGCCGCGCCAGCTCGGCACGAAACGCCTCGACGTTTGGCGCAATCACATGGCTGGTATCCCCTTCGGCGTAGGTAAAGGTCTCCAGCTTCTCGGTGTTAATCCAGATGCCGAAATACCACGCGTCATCCTCGGTATCGTATTGCTGCCAACCTTGAGCCAGTAGCGTGCGGTCGTAGTAGTAACGGTCAGCCTGATGGCTGCCCCGGTCGATGCGGCAACCCGTTACGGTGAGCTCGAACGGGATACGCCCCGCCTTGCGGGCTTTCTTGACCCGGCGCAGCAGTTTGAGGGCTTTGGCTCTACTACGGCCATTACCGAGTGGTTGCGGCTGCCTGGCCCGCAATCCCAGGTGGGTCATTATCTTCGGCGCGGTGTTGTGGTTGAGCTGACCGATGGCAGTGGTGATCTGCCGAGCGGTCAGGGTCTTGTAATCACGCAGGTCGTGCATGGTTGGGCTTCCTTCAAATGCAAACAGCCCCTCGGAGTGAGGGGCTGTATGGGAGCATGGGTGTGTGCTGGTGGCCGTGGCTCAGGTGTGACTACTCCAATCCGGCTTGTCATTACTACCGTGGTTGACGTAGGCCCCGACAATTACCCGTTGCCACTCACCGACCGGCTGACCCGCTGCATTACAGGCGCAGCGAAAGCGGGCGAAGTTAATCTCTCGTGGCAGGTGCTCACGCATATCCCGTGGACTGACAAAGAGCGTGGTCTTGTGCAACACAGGGTTGGGGGCCACCAGCGGGCCACCAATACGTCGCCCCTCCACATCGTGGGCATAGGCAAAGCCCGGCAGCATCAACTGCTGACTGATGAGCTTGGCAAGCCCTGAGTGAGCACACATGGCCTCCGCTACGGAGGCCTGGCTAAAGCTGTCGTTGAATTCGATCATGGGTGTTTCTCCTTTTCCTCCGGTGAACGGTAAGCAGCTGCCAGCAGCGCAAACTGTTCGACCAGATAGCTGATACTGATGCCCAGTTCATCGCTCACCCCATCCCCTAGACGGTGATGCAGGTGTGCCATGTCATCGGCGACACGTTGGGCTAGGTGGGCCATTGAACTCGGTGGCGAGCTTGCCACTGTCAGGGTGATGTAGAGATCCATCACATCTCTCCCCAGGGTGCTTGCTCCCACAGTGACAGCCGGGTCAGCACGTCTTGCGCCAGCGCCTGCTGCAACTGCTGTATTACCTTCACCAGCCGTGGGGCCTGCTCAGGACTCCCGCTCCATTCGCTCGACTGGTACAGGGCGCAGCAGGTGAATTTGTAGAGGGCTACCAGTTCGGCATCGGTGAGTGGTGCCTGGTGGTAACGATGGGCAGGTTTAAGCGGCCCCAGCTTGTTCGAGCGGTGCTGATGTGGTTCCTTGTGGCCCTGCTGACGCCCAAGCTGATAGCGATGCCAAACAGCACGGCGATTGGCGAGCATCATCAACCGTACCAGCCGGTCAACCCGCCACGTCCAGGTGCTGGTCGTGTCTGCTGGCGGCTGCCACCAGAGGGTGCGCAGTAGCTCCAGGGTGTAGTGCGGTGGCATGGGGGCATTGCAAAAGCGATGTAGCTGCACGGCAAAGGCTAGGTAATCCTTGCGGTCAATCATGAAGGCAGACATTGAGTGACTCCTTGAAATGAACAAGGCCACCTGTAGTGAGGTGGCCTTGCTGGGGGGATCGGAATATCCGGATCATGGTGTTGGCGCGGATGATCCGGGTTTGGGGATGCTGGCGTTATTCGTGCGCCTGCTCTGCGTCTGGGTAAGCCGCATCAAACAGGATGGCGTAGAGCGCACAATCAATGCCGTTGACGGCATCGTGATGCAGGTAATAGGGCGGTGCGTCTCGGGAGCACTCGAAGTAGTCGCCAAAGCAGCTGAGGCATTCGCGGATCTCGATGGTGGATCCCCGCAGCAAGGCCTCTTCAAGCTGCCTGGCATAACCCTCGTCATCACGCGCCTTGGTGACGGCTTTTTCCAGTAATGCCAGCGCCTCCTCGTTGCAGGCAGTAGCCAGACGATGGCGCAGCTTGCTCAGGGTTTCCTCAAGGGAATAGGGGTTAGGTAATCGCATCGCTCATTTCTCTTTTGGAACGGACTAATGGCGCAGCTGATGCAGCAGCGCATCAATAGCCTCGATACTATCGGCCTGGGTGAGCAGGGAGCCGTTAGGCAGGTGAGCCACGATGGCGGGCTCGGTCTGCATCTCGACGTTGTCTGCCAGCCAACAGCGCAACTCGATGAGGATATCGAGGGCGGTGAGGTGGGTTTTGCCTGGGGTCTGGTTCATAGCTGACCTCTTTCGGCCATCGAGACTAAGCCCTCAGCACCGACCACCAGATGGTCAAGCAATCGCACATCGACCAGCGCCAAGGCTTCTTTGAGGGCCTGGGTAAAGACCCTGTCAGATTGACTGGGTTCCGGGTCACCGCTGGGGTGATTGTGCACCGCGATGATGGCCCCACTGTTGAGCAGTATGGCCCGCTTGACCACTTCCCGTGGGTAGATACTGGCGCTGTCCAAGGTGCCGCGAAACAGCTCCTCAAAGGCCAGTACACGATGTTGGGAGTCGAGGAACAGTGCACCAAACACTTCGTGCTCCCGGTCCTGCAGCAGGGTCTGCAGCCGCTCAGCGGCCTCTGTGGTACTGGTGATGGCGGAGCCTTTGGCAAGACGCTTGCGAGCAATCTGATTGGCGATACGCAACAGGTCTTGCTCGGTCACGGGTTCGGTGACGACATAGGTGCCGGGGCATTCCCCGGCTTTCAGCTTGTGGTAACGCATAGTGGAATTCTCCAAATAAACAAAACCCCGACACGCATGAAGCATGTCGGGGTTAAAGGTAGAGCGGTTGTTGGTTCACTTTGAGGGGTGTTCAGTTGGCCTTGGTGGCGGCGTCTGCTCCTGCTCCGGCTGTAGGGGCACGCTTCACCGGCATCAGCGCTCCGGGGACCAGTACGTTGAGCGGGATAGCGAGTGCAATACTCAGCCGTTCCGCTAGTTCATAGGCGGGACCAATGGTGTCGTAGTCAGCTACCCAGGTCGCCAGGGCAAGACCGCTGGCCTCCATCGCTCGCAGGTAGACGCTGTAGCCCTGAACCGCCAGGCTACTGCCGCGCACCACCTGAGTTTCCCCCTCTCGATTGATGGCTTCCAGCTCAACGGCTATCGGTTGTTTGGACATCGTGTGTCTCCTCTTGCGGTAAGGGGTCACTCTCCACGCGATAACCGTGATTAGTGCAGGTACGCTGCAGGTCAGCCAGGAAACTTGCCAACACACGGGGTTGCTCGGTGAGAGAAACCGGTCCTGCCTGGCTGCGCCAAAAACAGTGACGAGTGGGGTCCACGCAAATTTCATCTATCGGCTGGCTCATCGTGCGCCAATCCTCGGCATTGGTGAGGGAGAGCAGTTGCCACTGCACCCCAGACCAGCGCAGGTGCAGCGTAACGGTGCGGGCATGGGGGCTATCAGGAGTGATGTGTAGTAACCAGCGCTGGCCACGGTGGCGCGGTTGTATCTTGGCCTTGGCGGCGACCAGTCCCAGCCACTGGCGCGAGGTGTGGGAGAGCGGCAGTTCGTTAGTCATCACACACCTCCTACTCCCCGCTGACCGTGACGGTGAAATATCCCAACTGGGCGTAGCTAATGAAATTGCTCTGCCACAGGGCGAACAGTTCCCGCGCTTCCACGCAGGGCAGTGGTCTCCAGCCCTGCAGATAGTGCTCGTCGCAAGAGAGGTTGAAGTCGAGCTCCTTGCAGAGCTCGGCATCCTGGCCCAGTCCCTGATAACTGAAGTCGGTGATGTAATCGAAGACCCAGCCGTGCAATCCCCGAATAAGCCGCAGCTCTACCGGATGGACGCCACCCGTCTCGGCACTGTAGCCGGGGCTGCGAAAGTTGAAGGTCAGGGTCGAGAGGTCGGTGAGGTCGAACTGTTGTTCCCGCACGACTTTGCGCAGTAAGTCAGGCAGCTCGGGCGAAATCGGCAGGGCCATCCCTGCCAAGTGAAATGGCATGGTCATCTTGGTGTGTCCTTTCGTATCGAATGTGAGACGCGTTAATCCCTGAACCAGCGCCAGGCGCGGTAGAGGCTGTAGGTGGCAGCCAAGGGCGCCGCCAGCGAGGTGGCCGAACTCCCCAGCAACGCACCGACTGCAGCGGTCACCACAGTCGTTGCTGATGGATTCAGTGCCGTGCTGGTGGCCATGCAAGGCAGGGCCGCAAGGGTAGGCTGCCGAGCCACAGAGTGAAGCGCCTGATGTGCGATACACCCCGTGGCAATCAGCTGGTTAATCTGCTTGCTGTAGTGAAAGCCCTCGATACACCAGAGCACGAAGTGCTCGCAGTTGTTAAAGAGCGTGCTGTAGTGCGCCTCTCCAAGACGGGAGTAAGCGCGGTCGATACTCTCCTCCCGGTTGAACGCTCGTGCGCTATGGTGCTGGATGCGATAACCCCGCCCTTGGCTAAACTCGGCAAGCGTGGTGATAGCTATCTGACCGGAATGTATTCCGGCACTGACCCCCTGGTAGTGGATAACCTGATGGTCTCCCAGATAGATACCGTGGTGCTGGTAACCGGTGCGGGGTGAAACGAGGTGGTCCCCCGGTTGTGGTAATGGCATGAACCGTTCCTTAAATAAAATGCGGCATAAAACAGAGGGCACCCGAAGGTGCCCTGATGGTGGTGAATGTGTGGAGGCTGGTGGTCAGGACTGCTTGCGCAGCGTTAAGCTGTTGGCATCCCATACCCAGCGCTGACGAGGATTGCCGGGCAGGTCGAGGGTGAAACCGTTGGGGGCGGGGGTCAGCTTGCCTTCGTCGCTGCAGGTACCAAAGGGCTGTGAAAGCATGGTCAGCGCCCCCGTCTGAGCGACCGCGAACTGATAGAGTACCGGGCATGCCACACCGCCACTGTGCAGCTCAAACAAGACCGCCTGCCCATTGGCCAGCGGCAATCGGTGCGTGAGCGTGATGGCGTCATATTCATCGGTGCGCAGCAGTACCTCACCCCCATACCGGATCTCGATGTTGTAATCGTCATTTTTCACGATGGTAAATGACGCGGTACTTGATGCGGCTGACGAGGGTGCAAAGGAGGGTTCGAAGTAACGGCTACCATCCGAGTAGGTCAGCATCATGCCGTTCAGTGAAACCGGCTGGCTGACACTGGGGATGAGCCTTGGCTCATCTTCATCCAGCGGCATCAACATGATGCGTTCCCCTTTCGAGGTCTCTATCCAAAACTGCATGCTGGCGAAATTGAGGGTGCCCTCAACGTTGGCCGGTACCCGTTTAGTGACCGTTGGCACAGTGAACTGGGGCGCCGCCCAGGTCGGTAAAGCAAACAGCGATAACCATGTGCACCACAGTGCCAGTCTGATTTTTTCTGTCATGTCACTCTCCAAACGAGTTATTCAATGGTGTAAGAGGCATTGCCCAGATTGGTGAAGAGGATGACCTCCCTCAATCGGCACGGCTCGGTCATGACCAGCCGCCAGCTTTCGGTGTAATTGAGCTTGAGTGGGAAATGGGTCCCCCCAAGCTGACCACCGATGTCATTGCGCAGCATCACCCGGCAGTCAGAGGGGGCTATACAATTTCCTTGGTGAAAGCGAGGCTCGTCACATTTTGAGAGAGCGCAGCGCCCCTTCTTTGGCGGCTAACATTTTGATGAATTCAGGGGCCCACTTCCTTCCCGTAACAATATCAATAATCGTCCTGTCGCTCATCTTAGGTACGTTATAAATGAGCTTGATGATAAGGCCACCCAAGCTATTGCCATTTATAGTTGTAAGCGTTTTCCAAAGTCCCATATTACCAACCTTCATGATTCAATTTTGACCATTAACATGTGCATCCGATAATCAACTATCTCTGCAAATCAACCAGTAAAGTAATCCGGCTAAAATCGGGTCAATTATAAGTCCGAGAATGAACCAGCCCCAGAATGAGCGTCCGTTACCAGCCGCAACAAATCCCAGTAATAAAGCAAGTCCAACCCAGATCAGGACTAATGGCATGAGGAGTCTCCTGTAATGTGTAAATGGCAAAAGAAAGCCGGGCCGATAAGGCGAATCTATCGGGTAGGCGAGACATTCGAGTAATGTCAGTGGGAGTGCTGGATCGATAACCAGACTCAGTCAACAAAGTGGCCAGAGGTGAGATCGTGTCGAACTCCTTTCGATGTTGGGGTGACTACTTCACTAAATTAGATCTAATGAGGTGATCCTCATCCCAAAGGGTCCTTAATGTCAATAAGTCCATGGCCAACCATACAGGTTGACTGGAGGACTTATGACAGACATCAACTTTGACGATCTAGCCAAAAGCGTCGGTAAAGCGATTGGACGGCAACGCCAACAAGCGGGACTGACCCAGGATCAAGTCGCAGAGCACCTGGATATCGGGATGGAAGCGGTCTCTCGGATGGAGCGGGGAAAAGTGGTGCCTACCGTGGTGCGGTTGGCAGAGCTCGCCCAGCTGTTTGAGTGTGAGCTTGCAGACTTCCTGCGTGAGACCAGCAACCGCCCCACCGAACAAGGCATTGTGCTCAGCCAACAGTTGGCTAAGCTCGATACAGAGGACAGAGCGCTGGTGCTGGAGGTGGTAGATAAGCTGGTGGCACGATTGGCCCCTTAACAGCTCGCAGTGCGCATCTATGACTGACTGACACCCGATGCCAGGGTCAATAACTTGGGAGGCCGTAATGGCGCTCCCAAGCAGCTTCACAGCGATATCTGTTTACTCTCCCTTGATAATATCTATCTGAGTTCCTTTTCAATCAGACCGACAGAACAATAACCTAGGTCTGCCAAGGCGAGGTTGGCGTGATGGTCTCTCCATACGCCCGAAGGTCCGACGACCAGCTGGCAATACCGCCAATATTTGCGTATCCAGCTTGGTCAGATAACTCAGCGCATTAATCAGGTTTATGCGCTTGGTTGTATCGCTGTAGTGGACCATCCCAATACCATCAGTTCCCCATTCCCGATATTCCTCCCGCCTGACCTGACAATTGAAATAGCTCCCGTTATTGTCGGACATATCTTCCCATACCTCTCCCAGCGCTATACCCAGCGAGATATCTCGTTGGTGAACTGCCCCATTAAAAATGAACGTAATGTGGGTATGGAAACGTCTATCAACACCGAACTCCAGTTTCCAGATATAGCCTAACAGAGCGGGATATTTGTTCTGTACTCGACGAAGGTAACAATTCCGATCTTCCGTCACGAGGTCTAACGTGAGCTGGTCGTAGTAGTCTTCGTGATAGCCGATATCCAATCGGATGACTAATAGCTTGGCATGCTGGTCGAATAGGCTATTAACATACGTCGCTATACTGAGCTGATTGCGGTTCTTAGCGCGTTTGAGGTTATTGAGGCGCTTACGGTGCGCCTTACTCTTGAACTCTCTTAGAAACGCATACAGCGCGTTATTAATATCCCTGGCTAATTCGTCACCGACATCACTATCGAGATATCGCTCATGGATGAGATGCAATCCATAAACCTCTCGCATATGCGTTAGGAATAGCGCTACCGTTGGATGCGCTGACGATACCTCCTCATGACAATAAAAATAATCACATACGGTATCCAACGCATTAAAGAGTTTGGTTGATAGCCTACGACCAATGCAAGTAATGCGTGACTTACCTGGGGCTGAATAAACAGCCCTGACAATAGGAAGCGCTGTATTTTGGAGTCGGTCTGTTAAGGTTAGGATATCTAATAGCCTGACTGAATTAAACATGAAGGCCTCGCTTAGGCAGGAGTAACCCTACGCTGTGTGATAGACACACGCGTATATAGGGGCGATTGGTGGAGTGGTATTGGCTAACTATGCTGGTGGTAGCATGACCACCACATGGGAGTGGTGTAATGGTACTCGATAGTGGTTATTGGTTGTATATGGGTGGCTGTACATAGCGTAGGAATAGTATTGAATAGAAGTAATGTTTAATGAATGGTAGTGATATCAAATAATAAATATACCTAAACGTGATACGCATGCCTTACCTACGAAAACGCCAAAAACATATATAAGAAGGCATGGCTATTTCCCTAACCCATGAGCCTATCAAGGCATGATTTATAACACTGGAAGTTATGGAGCTCACTAGGGATGGAAAAAATGTATTCAAGACTGGCTGCGATGAATAAGCCAGCTATCAACATCGTGTTCAAACCAACCAATAGAGGACTGACCTATCTTGAAGGGTTTGGGGAATGTCTCGTCATAACGAGGGGACTTGGGATTAAGCCAGTCATAGATAGTAGACCTAGACATGCCAATCTTGTTGATGAGGTCTTTGATGCGCAGGACTTTGATGGTGTTGTTCATGGTGTACTCCTGATGATGTAGTGGGTTGTTTCATCAGAAGAGCGGGCCAGTGAAAAAAAAGATGGTAGTTCAGCGAGCTGAGTGGTCATGATGCCAAATACAAGTATGTGCCTTCATATTGGTAGCTTTCTATGGTTTGGAATGGTCACCCTCTCGGTGCACATAGGTAGCGATAGCCGGAGTAGTAGCCATAGGTAGGAGCATGCACATAGCCCATGGAGAATGAGTGAAAATTCAGATGAGCTTCGCTTTGCCATGCAAAGTCACTTCCCATGTTAAGTGTGATCATGGTTATGTACCGTGATTTTTAGCTAAGTGTGCGAATCGGACATCTAGAAGTCCGCCATTTTACTTCTTTGCATTTTTATCGTGATATTCAGCCGGAGTTATGGTTATTTGATAGACAAGTAATTCATCATCATAGCTAGTGACGTAAAAGGAGAATACTCATGACTGACGAAATTGATGTGATAGCAAAAGAAGAAAGGAGGAAGGTAGATAAGGGAGAAACAGAAGAAATAATTAAAAAGTTTTCAATTTATGAGTATAGCGATTCCCTACTGAAAGCAGCTCAAAGAAATAGAACTTATGCCCATATTGCAGCTACGATAAGTAGAGGTCTTATGCTCAAAACATCTGAAATTGATGACTATAGACTTCATTTTATAAAATCTTTTGGGGTGAATCGGCGCCATTACCTGAAAAGAAGTCGGATTGTTTCGGGTGACGCTGATTTCTTTGAACGAATTTTTATGTTGCTTAGATATATTGGGACTATTCGAAAATACAGTTACTACCATTTACCTATGATTGGTCGGCGGATTTTTGAAATAAGTAATTTGGAAGATGAGCAGAGTGTTAGCAAGGCATTCGAATTAATAAAAGATAGAATGGTAAGTCAAAAGGATTTATTGCCTGTGTATAGTGCGGCACAGAAGAAAGAGATTAGAAAGATACTTAGAAAGCTAATTTTGTCAAATATTAATGCATTTATTTCAGATGAAGACTTTGGGAGGCGTTTCAATGTGCATCCTGCAGTGCCATACTTTATTAAAGCTATAAAGTTTCATAGACTGTCAATTGATGGTGATATTGATTTCAATGAATATTACTCAGATGATGTTATTGGTGGGTTGGTAAGCTTTCTTAACGTTGTCTTTGACTCGAACAGCTATAAAGAAAGTGTAAGGGTGAGAGTGTTTAATGTTGAGCAAAATATTAAATCCATCTTTGGCTACGTAAAAGAAAAAGAGGAAGGAAAAGCTCATTATGTGGTCAGATTTAGTTTGGGTTTCAAACCAGAGATAGAGAATATGTATGCTGAAGATGATGACATCCATATCGAGTCTAGTAATGTAGCTACACCGTCTGAAAAAAAAGACTTGGATAAAGATCCATTGAAAATGTCTTCCCAAACCGAAGGCTTCAAATACAAGCTAGAAGAGTTAGTCGATGGGCGGCGCAAGCTCTTTATAAACTGCTCGAGAAACCCATTATTTAGGCATGTGGATGGATATATTTGGAAGTTGGACTATTGCTCTATCAGAGGATACTACATGCATGTTTTTTTGTTTTTAGGTCGAGGCTGGGAGCATAAACTTGACATAAGAGAGACGATGGGGCAACTCTGGAAAAGCACTATCATAAAGGACGGTAAAGGGGATGTTTTTGCTTATCCTGGAGATAGGTATGAGTTTAATTTAATGGATGGTGACAATAGTTGCCATGCTTTATATGAAGAGTTAGAGGCTCTATTTAGGCAGGATATTTTAGCCCATGTAGACACAACCCGTTCAAATGGTAAAAAAGCACGTTCTTTTGGCAAGGGATCGCAACGCAAGCCAGTAAGGAATAGATCTAAATATAAATTTTCGCAACAGCCTAAGGATTAAGATAAATCCACAAAATTGAGCCGTGGATTACTCACGCCAGCTAAAAAAACAAAATTCGCAACTTTTTGCGTTATACTTTCATGGCTTGAGCGAAGTATTGCTCGAATCTGTGCTTTCTGACATGCCAGAGGCGATAAGGGCGAGTATGCCAAGTGGCAAAGGGTCTATCAGGATCACCGGCAGCAGACCACCTGACAGGCAAGGCTAATGGCCAGGGAAGGCGCCGCATCAGCTTTGTGCTCATCAGGTGGCTGCGTAGCATAACGGAGCAGACAACAAGATGGCACTAGCTGTACAGGCTGGGTAAAAATACATGGAGGGTAAACCCGGTGTACCCTCCATAGGCACAGTCTACAAATCACTGAAGAAAGTGCTGTGCTCCCCTACCCCACTTGTAGATGCACAATATTGTCTGGCGGTTGTTCTGATGGGTTTAAAATCCCTCCCCACAACTCCAGCGCCATTTTTTGTTCCGGTAACCGAACCGTATGAACATAGTGAGCCATTACACCAGGTAGAGCATGGCCTAAAATTTGTTCCACGACATGAGGGGCAATCCCAGCCTCGTTTAGGCGGGTCGCCAAGCTCCTTCGCAGATCGTGCCATGTCCAAGGGGCGCTATGCCCGAGCCGCTTCCAAATCCCCCTTCCCCACTGACTTACCGCTTCTGGTCGCTTGAGTTCCCCTAGCAAGTATGGGGATGACTGTGCGGCGGCGGCTTTCAGCAAGGCGTCTATCGTCGGCCGAATAAAATCAGGTATTGGTCTCACGATTTTATTACCTGTTTTTGAGTTAGACGCAGGTACTGTCCATGTACCTTCGGCTAGATTCCATTCTTCGGGTGCTGATAGCCGAGCTTCTTGAGTTCTTGCACCGAACGACAATAGAATCTTGGCCAAATTTCCGTAGTAGCAATATGGACCTAGCTTCTCAGCCCAATCCCATAGTGTTCGCAGTTCTTCTAGCGTCAGAACCCTATCTCGCTTACTTGCTTTTTGCCCAACATCAGCGACGGTCAAGTCATCCAATGCATTACTCACTGCAAACTGTCTGACACGGCAAAACTTCAGAGCATGCTTACAGTTTTGGAAACAATACCCACTAGCCACAGGTGCTACCTTCGAGTATTCGTCAAAGACGCTCAACCAGTGACGAGTATCACAATCTGACAAAGGAAGATCTCCGATACGGGGATAGACCCACTTAGCAAATTGCTGGCGATGCTTCTCACTGTTCGACCTTTTCTTATCGGCGTGATGGCAGAGCCAATACTCGAGTGCATCTTTAACCGTGACAGGCTTAAGCCTTTCATCTTTCCCGATCCTAGTCATCAAGGCGGGATCATTGCCCTCTTCCAACCAAGCTCGACATTGCGCCGCCTTTTTCCTTGCCTCGGAAAGCGACAGCCCCCCCTCTTGGCCGGTATAGGATCCCAGAGTCAGATTTTTTGCCTTGCCTAAAATTCGATAGCGGTACACAAAGCTGACTTTTCCGCTATTCCTCCACAGAACAGATAGCCCATCTCTGTCTGCAACCTTTCTGGGTGTATCATCATCGTGACCACGCAGCATTGCTTTGAGTTTTGAATCTGAGATTGCCATTTTGAACCCACATTTGAACCCACACTTGTCTTATATATCCTAAGATGGCTTTAGACAAGAAAGGTAATTTTAAAGATAAAAATCAGATAGATAGACTACACTTGGGGGCGACATCAAACAGCATTAGACAGATAGTGTGATAATACGGCATGAACTGATTGCTGGCCGCGAGCCGCGACGGCGGTTCAAGGCAGATGCGAAAGGCGCCAGGTAGCAATACCTGGCGCCTTTCCTTTATGCTCTCCCCTCCATTTCACCATGACGACCCCGATGAACCGCACTCCCCTGCTGCTGATGGTACTGGTCACCCTACTGGCCGCTGCTGGCTGGCTCTTCTCGAAAGAGGCGATCCGCGAACTGCCCCCTGCCGCCTTTATCGGCAGCCGCTTCCTGCTGGCGGCGCTGCTGTTGCTCCCCTTGGCTTGGTTGCGTGAACCGCCGCCGACTCGCGCCCAACTGGTGCGCGCTGCCAGTTGCGGCACATTGCTCGGTGCCAGCCTGCTGCTGTGGGTCACCGCCATCAGCCAGAGCGATGCACTGGGCAGCGGCGCCTTTATCATGAGCGTCGCCACCCTGATGGCCCCGCTGGCCGCCTGGGGAGCCTTTCGGGCCAAGCCCGGCCGCCACTACTGGCTCACCCTGCCCATCGCCATCGCCGGTTTGCTGCTGCTCTCCAGCAGTACCCACTGGGGCGTGTCTCTCTCGCTGTTCTGGTTTCTGGCGGCGGCCACCACTCTCGGCATCCAGCTTGCCGTCCATCGCCACTTCGCTCAATCCATTGCCCCCACCTGGCTCACCTGCATCCAGCTGGCGATGACTGGCCTGCTCGGCACTCTGCTCTCCCTGCTGACCGAACAGTGGCCCGAGGCTGGAGTCAGCCACAGCATCTGGGGCTGGTTTGCGGCGAGCGTCTTGATCGCCACCACATTGCGCTACTGGCTGCTCACCCATGCATTGAGCAAGATGACCACCGCCCACGCAGCCCTGATGATGCTGCTGGAACCGGTCTGGACTCTGCTGCTGAGCACCCTCTTCTACAACGAACCCCTCGGCGGCGCCAAACTGGCCGGAGCCGGACTGGTGCTCGGCGCCCTGGTGCTCTACCAACTGCCCCTGCTGCTGCGCAGTGCACGGCTCAAAACGCCCGTCTGATCCGCGTCACCGCCCTGCGGGGCGGTGTCACCATTTCCCTCCTGTTTGCTTATCTTGTCCTGCCAATGCTGACGTTCTGTTAACGGCCTTTAACCCTTGGTATCCAGAGGGTTAAAGGGCATACCCCATGAAAAAATGCCATATGGCCAGCTTGATGAAGGTCACATACCTGCCCCTCTTAGCCCCCTATGATGCCCCCATCATCGGTCTGGACAACCCTGACGATGGTCACACATGGGAATAACAAGAGAAAAGACTATGCAGCAAACCAGCCCCCTCAAGACGGTCACGGTCAGCATATTGGCAACCGCCATGCTGATCTTTGTGGCCCAGTACCTGATAGGTAAACAGGAGATCAAGATCGGCATCGCCATCATTCCGATCCTGCCGATGCTCTTTGCCGTCATCATCGGCATGTGCATTTCCGCCAAGCCGATCAAGGATCGCATCCCCGGCTGGAAACAGCTCTTCACCGAAAAAGAAGAGGGCTTCTGCGGCAAGATGGTGGGCTTCAGCCTGCTGATCCTGGGCACCCAGTATGCGGGGATGATCATCCCCAACCTGAAGATGATCCTGAGCGTTGGCGTGCCGCTGTTCCTGCAGGAGATTGGCAATCTGCTGCCGATCCTGATCGCCATTCCGCTGGCGGTGAAGTTCGGCTTTGGCCGTCGCGCCATCGGAGCCTGCTCCTCCATCAGCCGTGAGCCCTCCGTCGCGGTAATTCAGGGCAAGTTCGGCACCGGCTCCCAGGAGTACATCGGCGTGCTGGCCATCTACCTGTGCGGCTCCGTCATCGGCACCCTCTGGTTCAGCGTGCTGGGTAGTATCGCCCCGCTCACCGGTCTGCACCCGCTGGCACTGGCTGCCGGTTCCGGTGTGGGCTCAGGCTCCATGCTGAGCGCTGCCTCCGGCGCCCTGATCAACGGTCTCGACGAAGCGCTGGCTCAGCAGGTGCTGAGTATCGCCGCCGCATCGAATCTGCTCTCCTCCGCTCTTGGCGCGCTCTCCCTCACCTATCTGGGTCTGCCGCTCGCTGAAAAAATCTATGCCCTGACCGCTAAAGGAGAGAAAGCATGAAAAGCATCGTAATGGATATGCGGTTCGTCTTTCTGGCGATCCTGCTGGCCATGTTTACCCAGACCCTGACCACCGGCACCCCACTCTGGCTGATGGGTGACAGCTTCATCGCCATGTCACTGGTGGTGTTCGCTTCGCTGATTGCCAAGCGCTACCTGCCCTCCTCCCTGCCGGCGTTTGCCTATGCCACCATCATCGGCATTCTCATCTGCCTGCCGGAAACCCCGGTGCGCGGCCTCTTTATCGACGCCGTCGCCAAGATCTCCTTCCTCTCCTGCTGCGTACCGCTGCTGGCCTTCGCCGGTCTCTCGGTGGGCGGTCAGCTGGAAGAGCTGAAGAAGATGTCCTGGAAAGTGATCCTGATCTTCATGATCGTCTCCACCTGCTGCTTCTTCGGCGCCTCGCTGGTGGCCCAACTCGGCTTCTCCATTCAAGGGATCATCTGATGAACAACATCCACATTGAACCGGCCCTGCTAGCCCTGCGCAACTTCAGTCAGGAAGTACGCCACCATCTGCACACCATTCCGGAAGCCTCCGGCGTCGAGTTCAAGACCTCGGCCTACTGCCGCGAGCTGATGGCAAGCTTTGGCTACCGCCTCACCGACTACCCGGGCTTCACCGGTTTTCACGGCGATCTGGTGGTTGATCCTGTGCTGCCGACCATCGCCTTCCGGGCCGACATGGATGGCCTCGAGATGCACGACATGAGCGACGTTGCGTTCAAGTCAACCCATGAGGGAATGGCTCACAACTGCGGTCACGACTCCCATATGGCGATCGCTCTGACCGCAGCCAAGTTTCTGGCCGCCAACCGCGATCGCCTGCAGTACAACGTCCGCTTTATCTTCCAGATGGCGGAAGAGGACATGCGGGTACCGGGCGCCGAGAAGATGGTGGAGCTGGGCTGCATGAAGGGGGTGGACGAGGTCTATGCCCTCCATAACGACGGCGCCATGGAGACCGGCACCATCAAGTTCAACAACGGGGTCATGTCCTCCTGGGGCTCCGCCTGGACGCTGGATGTGCATGGCATCTCCGCCCACGGCTCGACCCCCCACAAGGGGCTGGATGCCATCCGCGAAGCGGTGCGGATCATCGAGGATATGGACTACATCGTCGCCAAGCGCACCAGCCCGTTCAGCCCGGCGGTATTTGGCTGCGGCATGATCAACGGCGGCACCATCCCCAACGCCATCGCCGACCATGTGCAGGCGCGCGGCACCATCCGTGCCATGGATGCCGAAACCGACCAGATCCTGAAGAACAGCTTCAAGGAGATCGTGGCCCAGAGCGAACTGCGCGGCTTCAAGACCAAGATGGTCTATGCAGGGTATCCGGCGGCCGAGAACCACGCCGATGCCTGCGCCCGCCTGCTGCAAGCGGCCGCCGACGTATTGCCCTCTGAGGGGATCAACGCTCAGGGTCAGCCGATGACCGGCAGCGAAGACTTCAGCTACATGGTCAACGCCTGCCGTGGCCGCAAGGGTGCCATGTTCTTCCTCGGCAGCGGCTGTCAGGCCAAGGGGATCTGCAACTATCTGCATGCCAACCCCTACTACCTCGATGACGACTGCCTGCTGGTCGGAGCCCAGATCTTTATCAATCTGGCGACCCGCAGCGCTTAATCCCGCATACCGATAAAACCAGAAGAGAGGCCAAGGCCTCTCTTTTTTTGTTTCTGTATTTTTGCTCTGTGTACGACAAACAACCTGCGGCTAGAGCCACGGCAACTCCGCCATATTGGCAGTCGGCGGCTGATTGATCAGATGAAGTTGCACCGTCTCCCGGCTGATATGGGGGGCGTAGAGGTGGATAAAGTCGTACATGTAGTCACGTAGATGGGCATGCTTGCGCAGGCAGATGTGGGTCGCGCTCGAGGCGATCAGGTGGTCGATGTTGAGACTCACCAGACCCTCCCTATCTCCCTCGTCGAAGGCCACGCTGGCAATCACCCCGACCCCCATCCCGAGCCGGACGTAGTGCTTGATCACGTCGGTATCGGTGGCGGTCAGCACAGTTTTCGGCGAGAGGCCGTGGCGGCTGAAAGCCTTGTCCATCTTCGAGCGGCCGGTAAAACCGAACACATAGGTGATGAGGGGATAGCGAGCCAGATCCGCCATTGACAGCGGCTGGCAGTCAAGCAGCGGATGACCGTGCGGCACCACCACACTGCGCCCCCAACGATAACAGGGGACGGCGGCCAGCTCGTCGAATAGGTACATGGACTCGGTGGCGATCGCCATATCCACATCGCCGCTTTGCACCATCTGGGCCAGTTGGGCAGGCGCCCCCTGATGAAGCTGGATCGCCACGTCAGGGTAGCGACGACTGAACTCGGTGATCACCGCTGGCAGCTTGTAGCGGGCCTGGGTGTGGGTGGTGGCGATACGCAGCACCCCGCTGGTAGCCAGTTGCTCCCCGAGCGACAGCTGGTTGATCTGCTCCACCTGCGCCACTACCCCCTTGGCCAGCTCCATCACCTGCTCGCCTGCGCTGGTCAAGCCGACCAGATTCTTCCCCTTGCGGGTAAAGAGGGCGAGCCCCAGCTCATCTTCCAGCATCTTCATCTGCTTGCTGAGGGTTGGCTGGGAGGTGTAGAGCTTCTCCGCCGTCGCCGAGATGTTGAAGTTATTCTTCACTATCTCGGTAAAGTTCTTGAGCCGGGCGATGTTCATCTGGGCAAGGGATCTCGCTGCTGCGGCCAGCAATGCTGGCGTTTATAAGAGAGCGCGGGAGAGACCCGCAGCTAACCGCCGACCATACCACAGCGCGGCACACGATAATCTGCCCCAGGTCAGAAAGCGGCGAGCTAGTCGCTGGCGAGCTTGATCCCGAGTCCGACAAATAGGGTGCCAATGCCCCGGTTGAGCCAGCGACCGAGGCGCTGCGACAACCGTACCTTGTGGCTGGCATAGACGGTGGTAAAGACCAGCAGGTGACACCAGATGATGCCGCCCAGATTGAAGATGCAGCCGAGCAGGATAAAAGCGAGCGCCTTGTCGGGGGCATCCGGCGCGATGAACTGGGGCACGAAGGCGAGAAAAAAGAGCGCCACCTTGGGGTTGAGCACATTGGTCAGCACTCCCTGCCGGTAAATCTGGCCATAGGATAGGGCAGGCAAGGTGATCCCTCTCTCCATTGCACCCGTTGCCTGCTGGCGCAGCAAGGAAAACCCCAGATAGATGAGGTAGATGGCGCCAGCCAGCTTGATGAGGGCAAACAGCTCGGCCGACGCGCTGAGCAGGGCCGACAGACCGAGGGCCGCCGCCAACACATGCACCATGACACCTGTACCGATGCCAAGGGCCGCGACCGAACCGGCACGCCACCCTTGCGAGCCGCTGCGCAGCATGACCAGCAGGGAGTCGGGCCCCGGCATGATATTGAGCAGCAGCCCCGAGACCATAAACAGTGCAAGATCATGAATACCGAACATCACACCTACCCTCGTAAAGCAAAACCAAACAAAGAGGGCTCCGCAGAGCCCTCTTTACTTTCACTCTGCGGCAGCTGACGAGTCATCCACTGTCCCGCCAGCCATCAGGGCCGCAACGCCTTGTCCGCCCGCGAGATACCGCAGACGCCGGAGCGCACCACTTCGATGATCTCGTTGGTCTGGGCTGCGGTCTTGATGAAAGCATCCAGCTTCTCGCTGGTGCCCACCAGCTGTACCGTGTACTGCTCGGGGGTAACGTCGACGATCTGGCCGCGGAAGATATCTGCCAGCCGTTTCAGCTCGTCACGGGCCCCACCGGCGGCGCGCGCCTTGACCAGCGCGATCTCCCGCTCGATGTGCTCCCCTTCACTCAGGTCGCACACCTTGAGCACATCCACCAGCTTGTGCAGCTGCTTCTGGATCTGCTCCAGCACCCGCTCGTCACCCATGGTGACTATGGTCATGCGTGACAGGGTGGGATCCTCGGTCGGTGCCACCGTCAGGGTCTCGATGTTGTAGCCGCGCTGGGAGAAGAGGCCCACCACCCGGCTCAGGGCGCCGGATTCGTTCTCCAGCAGAACGGAAATTATATGTCTCATCAGGTTCTCTCCGTCTTGCTCAGCCACATCTCGTCTTTGATGGAACCAAACTTGAGCTCCTTGAGCACGACCGAAATAATATGCTCCATCGTCAGGTCCTCTCCGTCTTGCTCAGCCACATCTCATCCATGGCACCAAACTTGATCTGCATCGGATAGACGTGCTCATCCGGGTCGACCGAGATATCCATGAACACCAGCCGATCCTTCATAGCGAAGGCTTTCTCCATGGCGCTCTCCAGCTCGGCCGGATCGCTCACCGCGATACCGACGTGGCCGTAGGCTTCCGCCAGTTTGACGAAGTCTGGCAGGGACTCCATGTAGGAGTGGCTGTGACGACCGCCGTAGAACATCTTCTGCCACTGCTTGACCATGCCCAGCGCACGGTTGTTGATGGAGATGATCTTGATGGGCACCCCGTACTGCATGCAGGTCGAGAGCTCCTGAATGTTCATCTGCACCGAGCCGTCGCCGGTGACGCAGCAGACCACCGCATCCGGGTTGGCAAACTGGGCCCCCATGGCGGCCGGAATACCGAAGCCCATGGTGCCGAGGCCACCGGAGTTGATCCACTGGCGCGGTTTGGCAAACGGGTAGTAGAGGGCTGCAAACATCTGGTGCTGCCCCACGTCGGAGGCAACGAACGCCTGACCCTGGGTCACCTTGTAGAGGGTCTCGATCACCTGTTGCGGCTTGATCTGGGTAGCCGACTTTTCGTAGGCCAGACAGTGACGGGAGCGCCACTGGTTGATCTGGCTCCACCAGTCCGCCAGCGCCTCCTTGTCGTTATCGAAGCCACACTCGCGGATCACTTCCAGCATCTGCTCCAGCACGGTTTCCACCGAGCCGACGATGGGCACATGGGCCTGCACCGTCTTGGAGATGGAGGTGGGGTCGATATCGATATGAACCACGGTCGCATTGGGGCAGAACTTGGCCACGTTGTTGGTGACGCGGTCATCGAAGCGGGCACCGACGGCGAATATGAGATCCGCGTTGTGCATGGTCTTGTTGGCTTCGAAGGTGCCGTGCATCCCCAGCATGCCGATAAATTGCGGATGGACACCGGAGAAGGCCCCCAGCCCCATCAGGGTGGTGGTCACCGGCAGATTCAGCAGCTCCGCCAGCTTGGTCACCAGATGGTCCGCATTGGCGTTGATGGCGCCGCCGCCCACGTACATCACCGGGCGCTGGGCATCCACCAGCAGCTTGGCTGCCCGCTTGATCTGCCCTTTATGGCCAGACTTGGTCGGGTTGTAGGAGCGCAGGGAGACCGTCTCGGGATACTGGTAGGGGAATTTCTCTTTCGGGTTCTGCACATCTTTGGGCAGATCCACCACCACCGGCCCCGGGCGGCCGCTGGCGGCAATGTAGTAGGCCTTCTTGATGGCCTCGGGAATATCGCTCGCCTTCTTGCACAGGAAGCTGTGCTTCACCACCGGGCGGGAGATACCGATCATGTCGGTCTCCTGGAACGCATCCTCACCGATCATGCTGGTCGGCACCTGGCCGGAGAGGATCACCAGCGGAATGGAATCCATATAGGCGGTGGCAATACCGGTAATGCAGTTGGTCGCTCCCGGGCCTGACGTTACCAGCACAGTCCCCACCTTGCCGGTGGAACGGGCGTAACCGTCAGCCATGTGAACCGCGGCTTGCTCGTGCCGCACCAAGACATGCTCCATCTTGCCGTTTTCGAAGAGAGCGTCATAGATGTCGAGCACTGAGCCACCAGGGTAGCCGAAGACGTGCTCAACTCCCTGATCTTCCAGCGCTCTAACCACCATCTGGGCGCCTGATAACATCTCCATGATAAAGCCCTCCAGGCTTTGCTCCGTTTAGCGAATCCCGCCGACGATGCCGTGCTTCCCGGCACGGCCCGATCCGTTTCTTGTTGTTATCTGAATGCAGATCGGTCCAATTCAGCCCCGTCGACAGTAGAAAAAAAGGATTTTTCCGTCATTCACCCGAAAATAGGGTGAAAAACCAACTTAACCCGCTTCATAACGCTTGTCCACGGCTTTATCTGACCAGAACAGTCATACATTTCAACCGGCTATTAACATTCAATGACTTGCCGCAGCGACCATGAGACAAAAGGGAAGGAAGTCGGGGAATGGCCAGCGGATCATTCCGCAGAGGGGAAAAACAGCCACAAAAAAGCCCACCGCTCCGCGGTGGGCTTGATGCCGAATGATGACTCAGTTCTCCTGATCCGGCTCCGCCAACCAGATCTGCTGATCCGGATCGGTCTCTTCACTGACCGAGATGCTGACACCCATATCGAGCAACTCGTGCAGGGTGAGATTGTCAGCCAGGTTCATGACTTCGCCGTTTTCATTGGTAAAGCGCATTTGCTCCATCCTCTCCTTGGTGGGATCGCCTTTCAGTCTAGTCAACAACGCTCACTTGCGATAACCAGCAACTGGATAAACAGTCTCCCCCATCCAGCTCGCTCAGGCGATCACTCACCTCCTCCGGAAACAGAGTGCGCGCCCAGAGCCGCCGTGACAGAGAGGCCACGCTCTCGTCAGCGCCCACCGCCAGCCAGCGGGCCAGCTCCCCCGCTACATCGGGGTAGCAAACCGCCCCCGGCGAGGCGCTGTCGAGCCAGCTGCGCACCAGATTGGCATCGAGCACATCCATCAGGGTCGCCAGTCCCATCATCTCGAGCGTCTTGCCATTGGTCAGCTGCTCAAACTGGCCGCCGAGGGGCTTGACCAGTAGCTTCTTGCCAAGGGTGAGCGCCTCGGAAGCCAGCTCGAAACCCGCGTTGGATATCACGCCGCGACAACCGGCCAACACGGCGATAAACCCGTGCCGCGATGGTGGTTCGAAGCGCAGGTTGCGCCATTGGCTGGGGGTGCGAATGGCGGGGTGAAAGCAGACGAAGCGCTGCTGGCCAAAGCGCGACAACAGGGCGGCGATCGCCTCGGTCTGCTCGAATGGCAGATAGACCAGGATCTCGCCATTATCCGGCGCGGCGGCGATGGGGTCGATCACCGGTGGCAGCAGGGGGTGACCGAAATGAAACCAGTGCAGCCCGAGCGGCTGATCCACAGGGGCAAAGTGGCGCATCAGCTGGCGGCTGACCCCATCCTCCCCCCAGCGCGGGATGGGCCAGTTGAAACTGGCCTGATGGCTGACGGTGAGGCTCGGCTTGCCATAGCGGCGGGCGGCGTGGGCGGTCAGCGGCTCAAAATCGCTCACCACCAGATCGTATTCGCTACAATCGAGAGCCCGCAGATCCCGCCAGAAGGTGAGCGGCGAGGCGGCTTGCAGGGTGCGCCACGGAGAAACTCGCCCCTCGTGACTGACAAAAGTGAGGCCGGGAAAGGCGCGGTAGGCGCCGAACTCCTCCATGTCGAAGTAGCGGTCGGCGGGGCGGCCGCTAAAGAGATAATCCACCTCGACCCCTGCCGTGCGCAGCGCCCGGGCCAGAGTGCGACTGCGACTGATATGACCGTTGCCGGTGCCTTGCACCCCAAACAGTATCCTCATGAGTGGCTCCAGCCGAGCGCCAGCACGGCGCAACCGCCACCCAGCAGGGCACCGGCAACCAGATCGCTCAGGTAGTGTACCCCGAGCAGCAACCGGGATGCCCCCACCAGCGCCGCCCAGCCAAACAGCAGGGGCGCCCAGAGCGGAAAGCCGGTGGCCAGTATGGTGGCCATCAGAAAAGCGGCGGCGGTGTGGCCGGAGGGGAGGCTGTAACGATCGGAAGGAGTGATGAAGACCGGCAAGCCGACCGGCCGTTGCCGTTTCAGGCTGTTTTTCAGCAGCAGATAGAGGGGCAGTTCGATGGCGAAGGCTAACAGCGCCAGTCGCACCAGCTCCCGCTCTGCCTCCCCCTGCCACCAGAGCAGGGCGGCCAGCACAGCGTAAAGCGGGCCATCGCCGGTGCGGGAAATGAGACGACTCACCCTCGCCTGCTGCCGGTTGTAGCCGTGAAGCAGGCAGACCCGGCACACCTGCAGGTCCCATTGCTGGATCTTGTTCATATCCCCTCCTTCCCTGAATTCTGCTTGCAGAGTAAGAAAGCGGGATGACGTTACGTTGAACAAGGGATAACAGATTTATGAAAAAAGGGCCGAATGGCCCTTTTTAATCTCGATGTGGCGGCAAAATCAGTGGCTGCCGCGCAGGCCGGTCTCCATCAGACGGCAGTTGTGGTCCGCCAGACGGGCCATGAAGTGCTCATCCACTTTCAGGCCAAACACCTGCTCGTAGAGATCTTTCATCACGAACGGCTGCCACATCATGCTGAGGAAGGAGATCTTCAGCATGTCGGGATCCAGATTGTCACTCAGCTCACCGTTGGACTTCATGGTTTCCAGCAGGGCATCGAACTGCGGCAGCTGGCGTTCCAGCAGGCGGTTCAGCACAAAATCCCGGCCCGGGCTCTTCTCGGTCGACAATGCGCTGGAGATGGCAGAGGTCAGCTCGCTGTTGGGCGCCATCACCTGATAGTAGGTGTTGAGCAGCTCGTTGAGGCTGTGATTGCTGTGTTCATCTTGCCAGGCATGGTCGAGGGGCTCGGCGACATCGCCCAACACCGCTTTGTAAAGACCCTCTTTACTGCCGAAGTAGTAGTGGATCATTGCCAGATTGGAACCAGCAAGCTCCGCGATTTCGCGTGTAGTTACCTTGCTATAGGGAGTATTGAGAAAACGCTCACGGGCGGCAGCAAGCAACTTGTCACGAATGTCAGAACGTCCGACCGGACGACCAGGTCTACGTTTTTCCATTTAACACCTCAGATAATTCAGCCAATGCTGATAAGTCGATCTGGTTGTGCAGAGAATAGAGCACAGCAGGAATGACCAGATAATCGGTCATGGGCCGAATATGGGACAAGGAAATTTGCAATCCTTTACAATCCGATTAAATACGTCAGCAGATTGCCCCTGACCTTCCGTGTTGACACAGCATAAAAATCTCGATATTGGTAAAAGCGTTATCGACTGGAAGGAATAACAACGTCATGCGTATCGCCACCCCGCTACTACTAATCTCCCTAATCGCGTTAACTCGCGCGGGATCCTTGTAGCCGGGCTAAGGCATAGCCGGAATTTACAAAAACCCGTGCACCCTGCACGGGTTTTTTTATGCCGCCGCAGGATGCACGTTACCGAACTTAGGAAGAGGGAAGTCACATGTCAGATCGGGTCATCATATTCGACACCACCTTGCGTGATGGTGAGCAGGCCCTGGCGGCCAGTTTGACAGTCAAGGAGAAGCTACAGATAGCCCAGGCGCTGGAGCGGCTCGGTGTCGACGTCATGGAGGTGGGCTTCCCGGTCTCTTCTCCCGGCGATTTTCAATCGGTGCAAACCATCGCCCGCCACATCAAGAACAGCCGAGTCTGCGCCCTCGCCCGCGCCCTGCCAAAAGATATCGATGCCGCCGGTGAAGCCTTGCGGGTCGCCGAGGCGTTTCGCATCCACACCTTTATCTCCACCTCCTCCATCCATGTGGAGAGCAAGCTGAAAAAGAGCTTCGAGGATGTGCTGGAGATGGGGGTCGGCGCCATCAAGCACGCCCTGCGCTACACCGATGATGTGGAGTTCTCCTGCGAGGATGCGGGCCGCACGCCGATCGATAATCTCTGCCGCATGGTGGAGGCCGCCATCAAGGCTGGCGCCCGCACCATCAATATCCCGGATACCGTGGGCTACACGGTGCCGACCGAGTTCTCCGGCATCATCCACACCCTGTTCAACCGGGTCCCCAATATCGACAAGGCGATCATCTCGGTCCACTGCCACGACGATCTGGGGCTCTCGGTGGCCAACTCCATCGGCGCGGTGCAGATGGGGGCCCGCCAGATCGAGTGCACCATCAACGGCATCGGCGAACGGGCGGGCAACTGCTCGCTGGAAGAGGTGGCGATGATCCTCAAAACCCGCGCCGACCTGCTCGGGGTGCAAACCAATATCCGCCACAACGAAATTCATCGCACCAGCACGCTGGTCAGCCAGCTCTGCAACATGCCGGTGCAGCCCAACAAGGCGATCGTCGGGGCCAACGCCTTCTCCCACAGCTCCGGCATCCATCAGGATGGAGTGCTCAAGGCGAAAAATACCTACGAAATCATCACTCCCGAGAGCATTGGTCTGACCCAGAACAACCTCAACATGACCTCCCGCTCCGGCCGCCACGTCATCAAGCACCGGATGGAGTCCATGGGCTACGCCGAGAGCAGCTACGACCTCGACCACCTCTACGGCAAGTTCCTGACCCTGGCCGACAAGAAGGGGCAGGTATTCGACTACGACCTCGAAGCGCTGGCCTTCTTCAGCCAGATCCACGAGGAGCCGGAGCACTTCAAACTGGAGTACCTCGGGGTGCAGAGCGGCAGCTCGGTACTGGCCACCGCCTCGGTCAAATTGAAGGTGGGTCAGGATCTGATCTGCGAAGCAGCCACCGGCAATGGCCCGGTGGATGCGGTCTACCAGTGCATCAACCGCATCACCGGCTATGAGATCCGCATCGATAAATATGCTCTCAAGAGCAAGGGTGAAGGGGAAGATGCCCTCGGTCAGGTCGATATCGTCGCCGAGTACAAGGGGCGCAAATTCCACGGCATGGGGCTGGCCACCGACATCATCGAATCCTCGGCCCACGCCCTGCTCCATGTGATCAACAGCATCTGGCGCGCCGATCAGGTGGCCGAGCAGATGGAACGCAATAACAGCATCAAATCAGAAACCGTCTGAACCGAACTCGGTACCAAACAGACGGAATGGAATGACAACATCAGGACGGGGAACGTCTGAACCGGTAACCGCGCGCAGCGTCGGGGAAACCGGCAGAGGGATCTCAAAGACAATATCAGGATGGATAGTGTATGAGCAGTTATCGGATCGCAGTATTGCCGGGTGACGGCATTGGCCCGGAAGTGATGGCCGAAGCCGTCAAGGTGCTGGAGAAGGTGCAGGCCAGGTTCGGCCTCGCCTTCGAGTATGATCGCCATGACGTGGGCGGCATCGCCATCGACAACCACGGCACCCCGCTGCCGCAAAGCACCATCAAAGGTTGTGAAGCAGCCGATGCCGTGCTGTTTGGCTCGGTGGGCGGCCCGAAATGGGAACATCTGCCCCCCAACGATCAACCGGAACGTGGCGCCCTGCTGCCCCTGCGCGCCCACTTCAAGCTGTTCTGCAACCTGCGTCCGGCCCGTATCTACACCGGCCTCGAGCAGTTCTCGCCCCTGCGTGCCGACATCTCGGATCGCGGTTTTGACATCGCCTGCGTGCGCGAGCTGACCGGTGGCATCTACTTCGGCCAACCCAAGGGGCGCGAGGGAGAAGGGGCGAACGAGAAGGCGTTCGATACCGAGGTATACCATCGCTTCGAGATTGAGCGCATCGCCAAGATTGCCTTTGAGTCGGCTCGTGTGCGCCGTGGCAAGGTCACCTCCATCGACAAGGCCAACGTGCTCGCCTCCTCCATTCTGTGGCGCGAGGTGGTGACGCAAGTGGCCAAGGATTATCCCGACGTCGAACTGAACCATATGTATATCGATAACGCCACCATGCAGCTCATCAAGGACCCGTCCCAGTTCGACGTGCTGCTCTGCTCCAACCTGTTCGGTGACATCCTCTCCGACGAGTGCGCCATGATCACCGGCTCCATGGGGCTGCTCCCCTCTGCCAGCCTCAACGAATCAGGTTTCGGCCTGTTCGAACCGGCCGGTGGTTCGGCCCCGGATATCGCCGGCAAGGGTATTGCGAATCCCATTGCCCAGATCCTCTCCGCCGCCCTGATGCTGCGCTACAGCCTGGGCCAGGAAGCCGCAGCTCAAGCCATCGAGCAGGCCGTGGCCCAGACCCTGGCCGAGGGTTACTTCACCGCCGACCTGCATCAGGCCAGCGCCCGTCATCCGGTGCAGAGCACGTCCGAGATGGGTAGCCAGATCGCCGCCCGGATCTGAGCCGCATAACAGAGAACAAGGAAGAGAGAAGCAATGGCCAAGACCCTCTATCAGAAAGTATTCGACGCCCACGTGGTACGGGAAGTGGAAGGGGAAACGCCCCTCATCTACATCGACCGCCATCTGGTGCATGAAGTGACCAGCCCGCAGGCATTCGACGGCCTGCGCGCCATGAATCGCCAGCTGCGCCGCCCGGACCTGACCTGGGCCACCATGGATCACAACGTCTCCACCACCACCAAGGACATCGCCGCCTCCGGCGAGATGGCCCGCATCCAGATGGAGACGCTGGCGGACAACTGCAAGGAGTTCGGGGTTCGCCTCTACGATCTCAACCACAAATATCAGGGGATCGTCCATGTGATGGGCCCCGAGCTCGGCATCACCCTGCCCGGCACCACCATCGTCTGCGGTGACTCTCACACCGCCACCCATGGTGCCTTCGGCTCGCTGGCGTTCGGCATCGGCACTTCCGAAGTGGAGCATGTGATGGCCACCCAGACCCTGAAACAGGGCCGCGCCAAGACCATGCGCATTTCGGTCAACGGCAAGCTGGCCGAGGGCATCAGCGCCAAGGACGTTGTGCTGGCCATTATCGGCAAGGTCGGCCACGCCGGTGGTACCGGCTACGTGGTGGAATTCGCTGGCGATGCCATTGCGAGCCTCTCCATGGAAGGGCGGATGACGGTGTGCAACATGGCCATCGAGCTGGGCGCCAAGGCGGGCATGATCGCCCCCGACCAGACCACCATCGACTACATTCGCGGCAAGGAATTCGCCCCCAAGGGCGAGGTGCTGGAGCAGGCCATCGCCTACTGGCAGAGCCTCAAGAGCGATGAAGGTGCCCGTTTCGATGCCGAAGTGATGCTCGATGCCGCCGATATCGCCCCACAGGTCACCTGGGGTACCAACCCGGGGCAGGTGATTGCCGTTAATGAACCCATTCCGGCGCCGGAATCCTTCAGCGATCTGATGGAGCAGCAGTCAGCCCGCAAGGCGCTCGCCTACATGGACTTGCAACCGGGTCAGAAGCTCTCCGACGTTGCCATCGACAAAGTATTTATCGGGTCGTGCACCAACAGCCGCATCGAGGATCTGCGCGCCGCCGCCGCCATCGCTCGCGGTCGCAAGGTAGCCGCTGGCGTGCAGGCGCTGGTGGTGCCGGGTTCCGAGCAGGTGAAGGCGCAGGCCGAAGCCGAGGGGCTGGACAAGATCTTCATCGAGGCCGGTTTTGAGTGGCGCCTGCCGGGCTGCTCCATGTGTCTGGCGATGAACAACGACCGGCTGCAACCGGGGGAGCGCTGCGCCTCCACCAGCAACCGCAACTTCGAAGGACGTCAGGGCCGCGCAGGCCGCACCCATCTGGTGAGCCCGGCCATGGCCGCCGCGGCCGCCGTCACCGGCCGCTTCGCCGACATTCGCGCACTGTAAGAGGACATTTCGATGACAGGATTCAAACAGCATAAAGGGATCGTCGTCCCCCTCGACAGCGCCAACATCGACACCGACGCCATCATTCCCAAACAGTTTTTGCAAAAAGTAAACCGCATCGGTTTTGGCAAGCACCTGTTCCACGACTGGCGCTTTCTGGACGATGCCGGCCAGCAGCCAAACCCCGAGTTCGTGCTCAACCAGCCGCAATTCGCCGGAGCCAGCATCCTGCTGGCCCGCGAGAACTTCGGCTGTGGCTCGAGCCGCGAGCACGCCCCCTGGGCGCTGGCGGACTACGGCTTCAAGACCATCATAGCCCCGAGCTTTGCCGACATTTTCTACGGCAACGCCATCAACAATGGCATGGTGCCGGTGCGCCTGAAGGAGGAGGAGGTCGATGCCCTGTTCCAGCTGGTGGCCGCCAAACCGGGCATCCAGATCGAGGTAGATCTGGAAGCGAATCAGGTACGCGCAGGTGAGCTCAGCTTCGGTTTCGAGATCGACGAGTTCCGCCGTTACTGCCTGCTCAACGGCTTGGATGCCATCGGTCTGACCCTGCAGCACGAGGCCGCCATCAGCGCTTTTGAGGCGAAGCAGCCGAGCTGGATTTAACGCGCCAGTTGCAAAAAAACGAGTAGAATCAACAGGGAGCTTCGGCTCCCTGTTTTACTGTCCGCGACACTTCCCACTTTGGACCACCGGAACTGGCCCGTGCCACAGGAAAGGATGATGAAGAGACCGACGGCAATTCCTCTGCTCTGTGCCCTGCTGCTTGCCCTGCCTGCGGGGGCCAGCCAAACCAGCTTCAACAACAGCCTCGGCCATATCAGCGTCGGCTGGCAGGATAGCGAAGGTAAACCCCAACAGCTCACCTACCGGCTCGAACAGGGCAAGTTGCCGCCCCTTATCGCCTATCGCCCGGCCAGAATGCAGGAGGAGGTCCTGCAGGTGTTGCTGCGGGAAGTGCGCCAGAACTACCCCGAGGTGCAGTTCACCCTCGCCCGTCCCTCGCTGGAGCTGCATCTGAAAAGCCGCAATCAGGACAAGGCGCGCGAGGCGATGGCCTTTCTGCAGTCCAAGCGGAGCAAAGAGGAGCAGGCGTGGCTGACCAAACACTACTTCCAGTACTTCAACACCCCGGACGGGCAGCTGGCGGTGAAGCAGGACCATGTGCGCATCGCGCTGGAGAGTCGCAGCGGGCTGGCTCCGCTGGCGGATCAACTCAAGCAGCAAGGCAGCACCGAAACGGAAGCGCGCCAGAAGACCGTGGCCCATATGCTCACCTTTATCCAGAGCATCCCCTATCAGCAGCTCGACAGCCTGAACGGCAGGCAGGGCAAGGGCTTTCTCCCGCCCCGTCAGGTGCTGGAGCAGAACCGGGGTGATTGCGACAGCAAGGTAACCCTGATGGCTGCCATGCTGGCCCAGCTCTTTCCGGAGCTGAAACAGGCCATGGTGTTCGTCCCCGGCCATGCCCTGCTGGCCGTTGACCTGCCCGCCAAGCCGGGGGATGTGACCCTCAACTGGCAGGGGCAGAACTACCTGTTGCTCGAACCTACCGGTCCCGCCACCTTGCCTGCAGGCCAAATAGCATCGACCAGCAAAACGCTGGTCGATAGCAAGCAGTTGAGTGTGCAGCCGGTTCAGGAGAAAGGCTAACTCCCTCTGCCGATAGGGAGAACAAGGATTAACCCTGAGGCAAAAACTCCACCGCCAGCAGCAACCCGCTCTCCTCCTCCAGCACCCGGATAATACGGGCATGGGCTTCAAAGGGAGGCAACAGATTGTTGTTGGTGGCAAGACTGATCCGGATGGGCTGATTGATGTCGAGCTGGTGTTCAGAGACCGCAATCCCCATGCCGTTGGCACTGAGATCCCGGCAGATCCCCTCCAGCACCAGCTGCTGCTGATAGACGGTGACCGGAGCATTGATGACCATGCGCGCAAAGGCACGCCTTTCCTTGGTATTGGTAAGCACGCGAACATCCTCTGTTGGGTGGGCGTCATCTCATGGGTATTGCACAATTGTGCTGGTCTACCCAAAAGAACGTTAATACAATGCGGTTCGTTTCTCAAACGGGGTGCGGTTTACCGCTGAGATTATACCCGTGTACCTGATCCAGATAATGCTGGCGGAGGAATTTGAGGCATGGCGCTCATTTTTTGCGCCCTCACCCGCTGGCACCTCGTTATTAACAAGTAATAGGGAGTGCCACCCATGAAGACCCTGCTGCTGGTCACCACCGGCCTGCTGTCGGCCAATGTGTTCGCCGCCGACACCCTCACCGTCTACACCTACAGCTCCTTCACTGCAGAATGGGGTCCGGGGCCCAAGATCAAACAGGCCTTCGAGAAAGAGTGCGACTGCACCCTCAATCTGGTTCCCCTCGAAGATGGGGTCGCCATCCTCAACCGGCTGCGGCTGGAGGGCAACCACAGCAAGGCCGATCTGGTGCTGGGGCTCGACGATGCCCTCATCAGCGAAGCCAAGCAAAGCGGTCTGTTCGCCCCCCATCCCGCCAAGCTCGACAGCATCAAGGTGCCGGGTGGCTGGCAGGATGACACCTTCGTCCCCTACGACTACGGCTACTTCGCCTTCGTCTATGACAAAGACAAACTCAAGCAGCCGCCCAAGAGCCTGAAAGAGCTGGTGGAGCGTCCCGACCTCAAGGTGATCTATCAGGATCCCCGCACCTCCACCCCGGGGCAGGGGCTGATGCTGTGGATGAAGTCTGTCTACGGCGACAAGGCGCCTGCCGCCTGGGCCGAGCTTGCCAAAAAGACGGTCACCGTCACCAAGGGGTGGTCAGAGGCCTATGGCATGTTCCTCGATGGCGAAGCGGACATGGTGCTCTCCTACACCACCTCTCCGGCCTATCACCTGATTGCCGAGAGCAAGCCCCAGTATCAGGCTGCCGCCTTCGAGGAGGGTCACTACCGCCAGGTAGAAGTGGCCGCCAAGCTGAAGAGCGCCAAACAGGGGAAACTGGCTGACCAGTTCCTGCAATTTATGGTGAGCCCCGCCTTCCAGCAGGAAATCCCGACCGGCAACTGGATGTATCCGGTTATCGACACGCCGCTGCCCAAGGGCTTCGAGCAGATGATCACCGTAGCCAAGCCGCTCGCCTTCAGCAGCGATGAGGTGGCCGCCAATCGCAAAGGGTGGATCCGCGAGTGGCTGCAAGCCGTCACCCAGTGAGCCGTTATCTGAAACCACAGGCTCGTCCCCTCTGGTGGTTGCCGGGCAGTGCAGCCACCCTGTTGATCCTGCTGTTATCCCTCGGGCCGCTTGCGGCCCTATTGTGGCAGGCCGGTTCACTGGCCCCCCGCACCCTGCTCGCAGATCCTTATCTGCGTCATGTGCTGGGGTTCAGTCTGGGGCAGGCACTGCTCTCCACCCTGCTCAGTCTCGGGCTGGCCATTCCGGTGGCCCGCGCGCTGGCGCGGCGCCGTTTCATTGGCCGAACCCTGCTGATCAAGCTGTTTGGTCTCTCGCTGGTACTGCCGGTCATCATCGCCATCTTCGGCATAGTAGCGGTACACGGTAAGCAAGGGTGGCTACCGCAACTGTTGCGCTCACTGGGGCTGGATCCCGGAAATTATCTCTACGGCCTGTTCGGTATCCTGCTGGCCCACGTCTTCTTCAACATGCCGCTGGCGGCACGCCTCATGCTGCAGAGCATAGAGAGCATCCCCGAATCGAGCTGGCGCCTTGCCAGCCAGCTCGACATGCGCTCATCCCACATCTTCCGGCTGCTGGAGTGGCCGCTTATTCGCGGCATATTGCCGGGGCTGGCCAGCCTCATCTTTATGCTCTGCTTCACCAGCTTCACTACCGTGCTGGCGCTGGGGGGTGGGCCGAAATCGACCACCCTGGAGGTGGCCGTCTATCAGGCGCTACGCTTTGACTTCGATCTCGCCACCGCGGGCGGATTGGCGCTGGTGCAGCTGATCCTGACCGCCGCCCTGCTCGCCCTGCAGCACAAGCTGCAGAGTACCCCGGCCAGCAGGGTGACACCCCGTCGCCCCTGCCTGCGACCGGATCGCCATCAGCCGGGCACGGCTGTGGTGGATCTGCTCTCGCTCGGTATCGGGCTCGCCATCTTTCTGCCGCCACTGCTGGCCATTGTGGTGGCTGGCCTTCACCCCGGCCTGCTGACGGCGCTCACCTCCAGCAAACTGTGGCAGGCGAGCGGCCAGTCGCTGCTGATTGCGCTGGCGGCAGGCACCCTGGCGACCCTGCTCGGCAGCGGCCTGCTACTCACCAGCCGTCACCTCAAGGTGCGCACCCGCCAGCGACGGGCTGCCGCCCTGTGGGAGGCCAGCGGCTCGGTGATCCTGATGATCCCGGCCGTGGTGCTCTCTACCGGCCTGTTTATCCTGTTTATGCCCTTTGCCGACGTGTTCGCCCTCGGCCCCTGGCTGGTGGTGCTGGTCAACGCCCTGATGGCGCTACCCTATGTGCTGCGCACCCTCTCTGCTCCCATGCAGCTGGTGGTGCGCCAATACGACCGGCTGGCGGACAGTCTGGGGGTACGCGGCCTGCATCGCCTGCGACTGGTGGAGTGGCCGCTGCTGCGCCGTCCGTTGGCGCTGGCGATGGCACTGTCGATGATCCTCTCGCTGGGGGATCTTGGCGCCATCGCCATGTTTGGCAGTCAGGAGCTCACCACCCTGCCCTGGCTGCTCTACCAGCAGCTCGGCAGTTACCGGCTGACCGAAGCGGCCGCCACCGCCCTGCTGCTGCTGACACTCTGTTTCTCCCTGTTCTGGCTGGTGGAACGGGGACTTGGAGGAAAAAATGGCGAGCAACATTGAGATACTAAACGCCTTGCGCCCCTGTGCCAGCGTTTCTGCGGCTGTTCCGGCTGGTGGAACGGACCCTTTGAGGAGGAAAACATGCTGAACATTGATACGCTGGTAACCAGCTACCCCGACTGGCGCGTCAACTTCAGCGCGACCCTGCCCAAGGGGGAGATCACCGCACTGATTGGCCCAAGCGGCGCAGGCAAGTCGACCCTGCTCGGGATGATCGCCGGTTTCGTGCCGGTGGAGTCAGGCAGCCTCAGCTTCGATGGCGAAGATCTGTTACCGCTGGGCCCGGCCGAGCGACCAGTCACCACCCTGTTTCAGGATCACAACCTGTTCCTGCATCTGTCGGTGTTCGACAATATCGCCATCGGCTTGCACCCGGGTCTGCGCCTGAGTGCAACCCAGCGAGCACAAGTGATCGATGCAGCCGCGCGGGTTGGCCTCGGCGAGATGCTAAGCCGCCTGCCGGAGCAGCTCTCCGGCGGCCAGCAGCAGCGGGTCGGGCTGGCCCGTGCGCTGGTGCGAGGCAAACCGCTGCTGCTGCTGGATGAACCCTTCTCTGCCCTCGATCCGGCCCTGCGTCGGGAGATGCTGGCCGAAGTGGCCCGCCTCGCCTGCGAGCAGGGCATTACCGTACTGATGGTCTCCCACAATCCGGAAGATGCCCAGCTGATTGCCGATCAGGTGCTCTTTGTAGACGAGGGCCGCATCGCCCTGCAGGGAAAGCCGGATATGCTGCAACGCAGCAACCACCCGGGGCTGCTGCGCTATCTGGGTCAATAGCCCTTGACCCAAGACTGCGCCGGAATCAAAAAGGGAGGCCGATTGGCCTCCCTTTGCATCTGGAAATATTCAGTTTAATCAGAGGTTTTCCTCGGCGAACGAAGCCAACCGGCTGCGCACCACGCCATTGAGGAAGATGTTGGCACTGCCGTCGAAATCCTTGAAACGCTCGACGATGTAGGTAAGACCCGAAGTCACCGGGCTCAGGTAGTTTGAGTCGATCTGGGCCAGGTTACCGGAGCAGACTATCTTGGTGCCCTCGCCGCAGCGGGTGATGATGGTCTTGATCTGGGAGGCGGTCAGGTTCTGGCACTCATCCAGCAGCACGAAAGTGTTCTGGATGCTGCGCCCGCGCATGAAGTTGACCGATTTGAACTGGATATTGGCCTTCTCCATGATGTAGCTGAGCGAGCCGCTCATGTTCTCGTCCTGCTTGTGCAGTACCTCCAGGGTGTCGGTCACCGCCGCCAGCCAGGGCATCATCTTCTCCTCCTCGGTGCCGGGCAGGAAGCCGATGCTCTCGGCAATTTCCGGGGTATTCCGGGTGACGATCACTTTCTCGTAAATGCCCTTCTCAATCACCAACTCCAGCGCAGCAGCCATGGCCAGCAAGGTTTTGCCGCAACCCGCCGGGCCGGTCAGGATAACCAGATCGATGTGCGGATCGAGCAGTGCATCCAAAGCCATCCCCTGATAGACATTCTTGGGATGGACACCCCACGCCTTGCGGGACATCAGCCGCTCGCGGCCCAGATCCTTGATGCGGATCTTGTTGCCATCGTGGCTGAGTACCCGGGCGGCGAAGAAATTCTCCTCATCCACCAGATACTGGTTTACGTGAACCCCTTCCAGCAGATTGGCATCGATCACATGGATGGTGTCGCGGCCATGGGTCTCGCTCTCGCACTCGCCAACCCGCTCCCAAAAGCTGCCGGGCACAACCTGAAAGCCTTTAGCCAGCAGGCGGATATCGTCGATCAGCTGGTCGCTACGGTAATCTTCAACGTGAGCAAGCCCGGCCCCCTTGGCCTTGAGGCGCATGTTGATGTCTTTGGTGACCAGCACCACCTGACGCTTCAACTCGTGCTTTTGCAGATAGAGGGCCGCGTTGATGATACGGTTGTCGGCCTCCTTGTCGGTAAAGACCTCGGCATCCTGCGGCAGATGGTGATCGCTGAAGATGCAGATATTGCCGCTCGCTTCGCCAGCCAGCGGAACGCCTTGG
Organism: Aeromonas sp. Y311-2; assembly: GCF_027706025.1. NCBI lineage: Bacteria > Pseudomonadati > Pseudomonadota > Gammaproteobacteria > Aeromonadales > Aeromonadaceae > Aeromonas > Aeromonas sp. Y311-2. Next base: position 49,525 of record NZ_JAPDCL010000029.1, read on the forward strand.
GTGATCTGATCCGGGGTTGCATCGCGGAACACATCTTCCAGCGCACGAATGGCCACCCGCGCGTCGCGGCTGACATCCTTGTTGCGATCCTTGATGTTATCGAGCTCTTCCAGCACCGTCATGGGGATGAGCACGTCGTGCTCTTTGAAGGAGTAGATAGCGAGGGGTTCGTGAAGCAGAACGTTGGTATCCAGGATAAACAGCTTTCGGTCCGTATTGTCCATAAGCATCCTCCTTGGCACTGAAGGGCCACGTGTGTGAATCTCAGATGTCATTGAAACCACACGGCCGTGACAGTTTTATTACCCTCAACGCTACGCCCGATTTTACTATCGCGCAACAAATCACTTGGCCGCCTGATTTGATTGCGCATAAAAACAGCAATATAAAGACCGGCACTGTGGCCGGTCTTTTTTCTATCGTTCAACTACTTGAGCATGTTTGTCAGCCGCACTTGGAGTCGCCACAGTTGAGGCAGGTCATGCAGCCATCCTTCAGCACCAGCGCCTTGGTGTGGCACTTGTAGCAGAGCGCGGCATTGGCCGGGAAACCGCTGCCAGCCTGTTGCTCCTCGGCCTCCTGAGCCGCCTTCAACTCGGCCTGCTTCTCGGCCAGAAACGCCTGCTGATGCTCGTCCAACCCCGGCGCCTTGAGCATGCCTATCTCGGTGAGATGGCTCTCGATCACGTTGCCAATTTCGGCGATCAGCGATGGAACGTACTTGCCCTTGTTCCAGTATCCGCCCTTGGGATCAAACACCGAGCGCAGCTCCTCCACCAGGAAAGTGACATCCCCACCCTTGCGGAATACGGCGGAGATAATGCGGGTCAGCGCCACGATCCACTGGTAGTGTTCCAGGCTCTTTGAGTTGATGAAGATCTCGAACGGACGGCGGGTTTCGTGCACCGTGCCCTCGTTGAGAATGATGTCGTTAATGGTGATGAACAGCGAGTGCTCGGAGACATGTTCCGGCGTCTTCAGCTTGTAGGTGGTGCCCATCAGTCGCTCCGGACGCAACACGGTTTCGTGCATGTGCACCACGTCATCCTGCGGGGCCAGCTCTTCTTGCGGCTCATCCTTGGTACGCACCTTGTAGGCGACGATTTTCTTGTCGATCTTTTTGACCATAATGTCGTTCTCAGAATTTACCGTAATAGCCTTCTTTCAAGGCGTCGTAGAGGTTGGCGGCAGTGTGCAGCTCACCATCGTATTCAATCTCTTCGTTCCCCTTGACGGAGATGACGGAGCCATCCTCCAGGGTGAAATCGTACAGGGTGTTCTCCAGATCCTTCTCCTTCACCAGCACGCCCTGGAAGGCCTCCGGATTGAAGCGGAAGGTGGTGCAGCCCTTGAGGCCGGAGTCCGAGGCATACATGTAGATGTCCTTGAACTGCTCGAACGGGAAATCAGTCGGCACGTTGGCAGTCTTGGAGATGGAGGAGTCGATCCAGCGCTGGGCCGCCGCCTGAATGTCCACATGTTGCGCCGGGGTGATGTCATCAGCAGTAATGAAGTAGTCCGGCAGACGACTCGCCTCATCATCGGCATAGGGCATGGCGGATGGATTCACCAGCTCGCGATAGGCCAGCAGCTCGAAGGAGTAGACATCCACGCTCTCCTTGCTCTTCTTGCCCGGCTTGATGACGTTGCGGCTGTAGTGGTGCGCAAAGCTCGGCTCGATGCCGTTGCTGGCGTTGTTGGCCAGAGACAGCGAGATGGTGCCGGTCGGCGCGATACTACTGTGATGGGTGAAACGCCCACCCACTTCGGCCAGCTCAGCGACCAGCGCAGGATCCACTTCGGCAACCTGCTGCATGTAGCGGCTGTAGCGCGCATGCAGCACCTTGCCCTTCACCTTGTCGCCCACCTTGATGCCCTCAGCCGCCATTTCCGGGCGCAGACGCAGCATCTTGCCGGTCACTTCGAACTCCTGCTCCATGATGGGGGCTGAGCCCTTCTCCTTGGCAAGACGCAGGGACTCCTGCCAGCCGGTCATCGCCAGCTCCTGGGATACCTGCTCGGTAAAGGCTACGGATGCCGCAGAGCCGTACTTGATCTGCAGCATGGTGAGGGTCGAACCAAGACCCAGGAAACCCATGCCATGCCGGCGCTTGGCTGTGATCTCCTCGCGCTGTTTGGCCAGTGGCAGTTGGTTGATCTCCACCACGTTGTCGAGCATGCGAGTAAAGATGGCCACCACCTTGCGAAACGCCTGCCAATCGAATGCCGCGTTTTCAGTAAAAGGGTCGCGCACAAACTTGGTCAGATTGACCGAGCCGAGCAGACAGGCACCGTAGGGCGGCAACGGCTGCTCACCACAGGGGTTGGTCGCGCGGATCTCTTCACTGAACCAGTTGTTGTTCATCTGGTTGACCTTGTCGATCAGGATGAAGCCGGGCTCTGCATAGTCATAGGTGGAGGTCATGATGACGTTCCAGAGCTTGCGTGCCGGCAGGGTCTTGTAGACCTTACAGGCGACCTGCCCCAGCTCGTTGAATACAACCCCTTCCTTGTTGGGCCAGTCGGCCCATAGCACCTGAGCGGGATCGTCCAGCGCAATGCCATCCTGCTCCACCTCTTTGGCGGTGTAGGGGAAGATCAGCGACCAAGGGGCATCCTCTTTCACCGCCTTGACGAAATCTTCGGTGATGAGCAGGGAGAGGTTGAACTGACGCAGGCGGCCATCTTCACGCTTGGCCTGAATAAACTCGATCACATCGGGATGGCGGATATCCATGGTGCCCATCTGGGCACCGCGACGGCCACCGGCTGACGAGACCGTGAAACACATCTTGTCATAGATATCCATGAAGGAGAGCGGGCCGGAAGTGTAGGCACCGGCACCGGAGACAAAGGCACCGCGCGGGCGCAGAGTCGAGAAGTCATATCCGATGCCGCAACCGGCTTTCAGGGTCAGACCGGCCTCGTGCACCTTGCCGAGGATATCGTCCATCGAATCTTCGATGGTACCGGAGACAGTGCAGTTGATGGTTGAAGTGGCAGGCTTGTGCTCAAAAGCCCCGGCGTTGGAGGTGATGCGGCCCGCCGGAATAGCCCCATTGCGCAGCGCCCACAGGAACGGCTCATACCAGGCCTCCGGTTCCAGCTCCTGCTCTGCCAACGCACGGGCTACCCGCTGGTAGGTCTCATCGATATAGCTGTCGATGGGAGTGCCATTCTTGCTCTTGAGGCGATACTTGCTATCCCAGATCTCGAGGGACGTTTCCTGCATGGGGATAAGGCGGGAGCCAAGCTCACTCTCCAGCACCGGGTTCGATTTAGCCATTTTCAATCAACCTTATGTGAATGCATCAACATCATGACAACAGCAGAAAACACAACTAATGGTGCCATCTAAAATTAATGGCACAACATATAGTACACCTGATGCCATGAGGGCGCCGATTCTAACCTAAAAAAATGCCCCGGCCAGCAGATTTCTGGGCCAGGGCACTTAACTGATTAATTTGCTAAGAGATTTAACACTCAGAGATAGATCAGGGCTTCTTGACGTAAACGGTCGGTGTTTCACCCGCCATATTCAGATAGAACTCGTAGACGCCATCAGCATCCGGTGAGAACTTCATGTCCTCATACTTGGAGCAGGGGTTGACCGGCACCGCCTCACCACCCAACACGGCAACACCATCACTCGGGCTCTTGTAGCCAAAGTTGGTACCGCAGCTCCAGCCTGAATCAGCAAACTTGAACTTGTAGGGAGCCCACTCTTTCTTGAGGGTGCCTTTGGCCATATAGAGCTTGTCGGCCACCTTGACAACCTTGCTTTCATCAGTCGCCATCCAGTCGTTCATCTCCCCGCGCAGGTAGATGGACTTGCCACCGAAGTCGCTGTTGTCTGCCGCTGTCTGCTCTGCACCACCATTGGATGCGCAACCGCCTAATACCAGGGTTCCCGCCGCCAGCATCATCGTTACTGTTCTTTTGAACATGGGTCTATTCCTTAAATTATTGTGATTCCTTGGTCCATCCATGTGGACTGAAGAATTAAACCAGAGCGGGCATCACAAGAAAGGTAGAGGCATCACATTCTGTACTTTTTGTATCCAACACATTGAACTGGTGAGCAAATATCGAACAGAAAAAGAGGTCTTTATGGGGCTTTAGAAGGGTAATCAATGAATGACAAGAAGGGGAAAGTCTAATAATCCGGCGACGTGCTGAATTGCAGGCAATAAAAAACCCCGCTCGATGAGCGGGGTTTTTAAATTGGGTGCCTGGCAGTGTCCTACTCTCGCATGGCGAATGCCACACTACCATCGGCGCTACCGCGTTTCACTTCT
>NZ_JAPDCL010000030.1:0-46761 GCF_027706025.1 Aeromonas sp. Y311-2
CTCATGATGAACCCTGTTCCATGGCTCCAGATGACAAACATGATCTCATATCAGGGACTTGTTCGCACCTTCCCTAACTCTCTCACAGCAAATCCAGCGAGAGTTGATTAACTTCACCCTCTTTTGGCAAACCCACCACCAAGCCCAGCAGGCGAACCGAACGCCCTTGCGCCCGCTGTAGCCCCTCTTTGAGCAGGGGAACGAACAAGGCTGGCTGATAGCCACCCTGACTGCGATAGACGGTGGTCTGGTGGAAGTCGGCAAACTTGAGTTTAATCCCCTGCCCCATCACCTGCTCGGCAGGGCACGCCAGCTGAAATCGCCGCTCAAGCTCCGGCAGCAGTTGCTGCAATACCGTCAGGCAGGCGGCTTCGTCACAAACATCGCTCGCCAAAGTGGTCTCCACCCCGATGGTTTTGCGGATCCGGTGCGCCTGCACCGGCTGTTCATCCAGCCCCCAGATCCGGGTCGTCAACATCTCCCCCAGCTTGCCAAAACGGCTGCACAGCTCTTGTGCCGACAAGGCCCGCGCATCCTCACAGGTGTAAAGCCCCTGAGCCTCCAGCCGCTCGGCAGTCTTGCGCCCCACCCCGGGCAGTTTGCCGAGGGGCAACTGGCAGACAAATTCGGCCACTTCGTCGGGACGAATGACAAACAGACCATCGGGTTTGCGCTGCTCCGAGGCGAGCTTGGCGAGAAACTTGTTGGGGGCCACTCCGGCCGAGGCGGTCAACCCCAGTTCGGTGACGATGGCTTGCCGGATCTCTTGCGCCATCAGGGTGGCGCTACCGCCACAACAGCGACTGTGGGTCACGTCGAGGTAAGCCTCGTCCAGCGACAGTGGTTCAACCTGATCGGTATAGCGCAGGAAAATGGCCCTGAGCTGACGGGAGATATCCTTGTACACCGCCATTCGCCCCGGGATAAGTACCAGCGGCGGGCAGAGTTTTTTCGCCAGCGCGCTCGGCATGGCGGAGCGCACCCCGAACCGGCGCGCCACATAGTTGCAGGTCGAGATGACACCGCGCCGCTCGGAGGACCCACCGATGGCGAGCGGCACCTCCCGCAATGCGGGGTTATCTCGCATCTCCACCGCGGCAAAAAAACAGTCCATGTCGATATGGATGATCTTGCGCATAACACTGTATAAATAAACAGACATGGCATCATCTTACCCCAAGGATAACCGCAGCTCTATCTCTCTCGTTGCGGCTAAAATAGTAGACTCCAAGGAGACCTTTACTACCACAATGACAAGGAGCGTTCGGGATGAAATATCTTTGGTTGGGACTCTGTTTGCTGCCGTTGACCGGCATCGGCAAGAACAACCCGACGGCAGAGTGCCGCTGGCTCTACGACCGGATTGAGATACTGGAACAGGCCATCAAGAAAGGGGACAAGCTCGGCACAGAACAAGAGTTGTCACGCTGGCGTGAAGAGTTTCGCAAGAAGAAGTGCAAACAGTACGACTACTGAGCCGGACAAGATGGCGTGACCGACAACGGCAGATAACAAACGGGCCCCGATCAAGATAACCGGGGCCCATTTTTCAAAGCATGACCAGCTGGATTCTGCAGCAGAGTGCGCTCAAGGCAGCACCATAGGGCCAGCGACAGTGGCCGCCACCTCATCCCCACGCAGCACCCGGACTAGTTCAAGCGCAAACTCGATGGCACTGCCCGGCCCCTGACTGGTGATAAGGCGATGAGCCTCATCCCTGACGACCCGCTCATGTGACAGCTGCGATGTCGGCAGTCGGGACTGAAAGCCGGGATGACAGGTGACGATGGCACCATCCAGCAGCGCGTGATGTTGCAACACCACCACAGGGGCGGCGCAGATGGCAGCGCGCCAGCGGCCAAGAGCGGCCTGCTCTTTGAGCAGATCGATGGCCAGCGGGGTATCGCGGATCACTTCGCTGCCGGGCAGACCACCGGGTACCACGATGGCTTCAAAGTCCCGACGGGTCAGCTCGTCGATATGACAATCAGCCACCAGCTGTACCCCACGCGATGCCTTCACCTGCCGAGACCCGGCAGGGCAGCAAGAGGCCTGCACCACCTCGATGCTGGCGCGCACTAGGGTATCGACAATCGCAACCGTCTCGATCTCTTCCGACCCGGGGGCCACCAGCACCAGTACACTCACGTTCGCCTCCTTGCTGCTTGCTCTGTCATGTAAGGGCTCAGGCGGCCTGACTCTTCTCTTTGATCGCCTGATAGAGACCCTGATTGACCGGTACGGCAATACCATGCCGGGCAGCTTTGGCCAGCAGGAAGCCGGTGATGGCCTCAATCTCGGTCTCGCGTCCAAGCTCCATATCCTGATGCATGGAGGAGTAATTGTCAGCAGTCAGCTCCACCACTGTCATCACCCGACGCTGCAACTCCTCTGCCGTGGTCGCAACTCCTTCGGCGCACATCACATCCGCCACCTCCACGCAGATCTGCTGCAGGGCATCGGCAAAACGGGGGCCAGCCAGCTCGCCATTTTTCAGCTTGTAGAGGGCCGTCAGGGGATTGATGGCACAGTTGATGGCCAGCTTTTGCCACTGGCGCGTCAATACCTGCTCATCCCAACCAGCCTGCCCCAGTGCCAGCGCCAGCTCGTCCGCGAGCGCGGCATGGGCCTTGGCGGCATCGTTGATCGGGCCAAGCCAGGTTTCACCCTTGCCAGTATGACGGAAGACAAAATGGCCGCACTGCATGGCGCCATGGCTGGTGACACCGGCAATCACCGGATTGTGCGGGAACATCTCGACCACCTGCTCGGCAATGCCCATCCCGTTGTGCAGCAGCACGATCGGCACGCCGGCATCGAGCTTACCCACCAGCGGCGTCAGTGCGGCAATCACCTGACTGGCCTTGGTCATCACCAGCAGACGCTGGATCTTGCCGGGGTTGCTGACAAATCCGCGTTCGATATTGAGCAGCTGGACATGCCCCTCCAGCGAGGTGAAATCGATCCCCGGATGGAGCGTGGACTTATGATGTTCGCGCAACAAGACACGGGTGGATTGACCACTCTGGGTCAGCAGGGAGGCAAAAACGCCGCCGAGGGCGCCACAACCCAACAGTGACCACTTCGGAGTAACGGGTGGAATAACGGGCTGTCGGGAATTTTTTAATCCGCTTGGCATGGTGTGACTCTGTCAGGGTAAGGGTTGCAATCCTCTCAACCTGTTACCGGGGATAAGTGAAGATGTCGCTGGTGGACACTAACGGGTCCACCCGTCCTGTGCGCAGGGGATTCTAGCAGAGCAACCCCATCAAAATCAGCAAATTTGCCCGTTTTCTGGTAGATTTGCCCCCCGATAACGCAACATGAGGAGCTCCGGCTATGCCGTCATTCGATATTGTCTCTGAAGTCAAAATGAACGAGGTGTTGAACGCTGTCGACAACGCCAATCGTGAACTGGCCACCCGTTTCGATTTTCGTGGGGTAGAAGCCAGCTTCGAGTTGAACAAGGAAGAGGTAAAACTGGAAGCCGATGCCGATTTCCAGCTCAAGCAGATGGTCGAAATCCTGCGCGGCGCCCTGCTCAAGCGCAACATCGAAAACAGCTCCATGGAAGTGGGTGACTCGGTTCACTCCGGCAAGCGTTTCCACCTGACCGTCAAATTCAAGCAGGGGATCGAGAAAGAGATCGCCAAGAAGCTGGTCAAGCTGATCAAGGACTCCAAAATCAAGGTACAGGTCGCCATCCAGGGTGATGAAGTACGTGTCACCGGCAAGAAGCGTGACGATCTGCAAGAGACCATGGCACTGGTCCGTGGCGCCGAACTGGGTCAACCGATGCAGTTCCAGAACTTCCGCGACTGATTTATCCACTCAGCCGTGGCGCACTTGATGACTCGCGCCACGCTATCTAAATCGCGGCCATAAAAAAAACCGGAGCAGATGCTCCGGTTTTTTGTACCCCAAGTTTTATTAGAACTTGTAGGTAACAGAGAAGTAGTGGCTGAAGCCGGTGCTCTTCCAAGGAGTACCATCGTATGCAGTGGAACCATCTTTGGTACCATAAGCATCCATAAAGTACTTCAGACCGTAACCAACGGCATAACGATCGGAGTGCCAGTAGATACCGTGGAAAGTAGCCAGGTTGTCGCTGGTACGGTCAGCACGGTCATGGGTATCCAGACCGAACTGATAATCCAGATAGCCTTGGTAGGAGACAAAGCTGCCATTGCCGAAGGTGTAGAAGGGCTTGAACCAGTTCATGGAGAACTGATAACCGTTCCAGTCGCCTTCTTCTTCAGTAAAGAACTGGTTCTCAGTGGAATGACGGGCATACAGGTTCATGCCTACCTTGCCAAACCAAGGAACCATCACATCGGCGCCCAGACCAATCTGATTTTCCATCTGCTTGTCGCCAACGTTGTTCAGGTTGGCAATGTAGAGCTCTTGCACAGGACCAAAGGAGAGATCTTTACCAGTCAGAGCATCCAGAGACATGCGCGGCGCAAACTTCATGAACAGGTTCTGACCATGGTGTTTGTTGCTGTGGCGGGAGTCGAAAATATCGAATACGTCGACATAGCCATACAGATCAAACAGACCGGAGCGACCACCGAATTCCATTTCAAAATAGGTATCGTTGTAGTCCTCTTCACCGGTGGTGAAAGGGCGCTGGTCGATGGTGTGCATTACGTTGAACTGCATCCACTTGTAGTCATTCTTGTGGATATCACCGCTGTAGTCAGCAGCGAAGGCCGGGGTAGCGGCAGCAGCCAGCAGACCGGCAGCGATCAGAGTCTTGGTAAATTTGGCCATTTTATTGGTCTCTTGTGCGTTAGTTGAGGTTTTCCGTAGCCTGCCCACAAGGAGCGAGAGGGATTCTAATCAAATAAAATTGGGGGTGAAACAACTTCTCGGGAACTTTATCCGGAAGTGTGAATCTAATCACCCCCGATTCTACGCAAACGCTTGCTATTTGTCAGCCGTTGAGAGCAACTCACTCCCTTTTCTGGCGACAAGCACAATCAACAACAACACGGGCAAGCCCAGTAAACTGGTTCCGACAAAGAAGGCACTGTAGCCAATCTGCTCCACAACCTGTCCGGAAAAACCGGCCAGCAACTTGGGTAGCAGCAACATTACCGAGCTGAACAGGGCGTACTGAGTGGCCGAAAATGCCACATTGGTCAGGCTGGAGAGATAGGTCACGAAGGCCGCGGTAGCAATACCGGCACTGAGGTTATCCAGCGAGATGATCAGCGTCAGCAGTTCCAGATTGTGACCAACCTGATTGAGCAGAGCAAACAGCAGGTTGGTGCTGGCGGTGAGCAGCGCCCCCAAGAACAGGATGCGCAGCGTGCCGAAGCGCATCACCAGCACGCCCCCCAGCGCCGCACCCACTAACGTCATGATGACGCCAAACACCTTGGTAATGGTGGCAACCTCAGTTTTGCTGAACTGCATATCCACATAGAAGCTGTTGGACATCACCCCCATCACCACATCGGCAACCCGATAGCAGGCGATCAGAGCCAGGATCAGCAGCGCCGAGCTGCCATAGCGACGAAAGAAGTCGGCAAACGGACACCAGACGGCCTCATAGCCCCAGGCCACCGCACTCGCCAGCAGAGTAGGCCACCCTTTTTCCAGGAGCTGCGCCTTGCGTTCGGCCTGTTGTTTACCCTGCTCGGCCAGATCGATATCCGGCTCGTGGCAAAACAGCGTGGTGATAACCCCGAGTGACATCAGACCCGCCATCACCAGATAGGTAATCTGCCAGCCACGATAGTCATAGCCGCTGTTGCTGCCAAACCAGGCTGCCAGCGCCAGCGCACCGGCGCCCGCCATGATCATCGCCAGCCGGTAACCGGTCATGTAGGAGGCAGCCATCGCTGCCTGCAGCCGCTCGGGGGCAGATTCGATGCGATAGGCATCGATAACGATATCCTGCGTGGCCGAGGCAAAGGCCACCAGCAGGGCAAACATCGCCAGCTGGGCCAGCTCGGTCTTGGGATCGCAGAACGCCATGCCGACCAGCGCGGAGGCAATCAGCAGCTGGGAGAAGAACATCCAGCTGCGGCGACGCCCCAGCAGCGTGGAGAGCAACGGCAGCGGCATGCGATCCACCAGCGGCGACCACAGCCATTTAAAGCCATAGGCAAGCGCCACCCAGCTCATATAGCCGATATCGGTCAGGCTGACATCGGCCTCACGCAACCAGAATGAGAGAGTACCGAACACCAGTAGCAACGGCAGACCCGATGAAAACCCCATGGCAAAGAGAATAAACACCCGAAATTCGAGATAAACGGCGAGGGACTCTCTCCAGCTTGGTTTGCGGATCATGTTCAACTACCTGACGACTTTGGAAAAGTGCGTCATTTTGGCAGGTTGATTGCAGATAGCCAAGGCGAGCAAAGAGATAGGCAAAAGAAGTCCGGATAGAGAAAAGGCCCATCCTGAACGGGATGAGCCTTGTATTGTGACCTGACGAGGGCGAGGTGACGAACCGCGTCCGGCGAGAGTTACTTGCCCGCTTTCTTGTCTGCCGGAGTTTCTGCCAGCAAGACCACCTTCTTCAGAATGATGGGACTGGTCGGCACATCGTTGGCGCGCAAAATGGGGCTGTAACCGGTCTGTACCTGAGCCAGTTTGTCGAGCACTTCCATCCCTTGCACCACCTGACCAAATACCGTGTAACCGGCACCGCCATCGGCGTTGAGGTTGTTGTTGTCGACCAGATTGAAATAGAACTGGCGAGTGGCGCTATCGACCGCCTGGGTACGGGCCATGGCGATGGTGCCGCGCTTGTTGGGCAGGCCGCCACGGGATTCGTTGACTACCGGTTCATAGGTCGGCAGCTGCTGGAACTGCTGGTTGTAGCCCCCCCCCTGCACCACGAAATCCTGGATCACCCGGTGGAAGATGCTGCCGTCATAGCTGCCATCCGCCACGTAGCGCAGGAAGTTCTTCACCGTCTGGGGCGCCTGCTTGGACGCCAGCTCCACCACGATATTGCCGTGGTTGGTCTCCATTCTGACTTTCGGGCCTGCGAACGCCAGCGGGGCGATAAGCATGGCCAGCAACCAGAGTTTTTTCATCATCAAACCCCTGCACCATTCGGTTGACCTTTCAGGTAACCGCGCAGCGCATCATCGGCCATGATCTGCTGCAGCACGCTACCCAGTTGCAGGTTCAGTGTAGACTCCAGATCGGCCATGCTTGGCTCGCTCGGGCTCTCCTTGCTGGAGGACATGTTGAACTGCTTGGTCAGACGGTTGCCCTGGAAATCGGCGATCACCTGCAGGCTGACGCGGGACTTGGTGACATAGGTAAAGGTCTTCTCTTCCACATTGACTGCGGCGTTGGAGATCACCAGCGTCAGGTTGGTGGTGCCACTGTTGCCCACTTCCAGACCCTGGCTGCGCAGACCTTCGGCCAGCCGCTCGGCCATCAGCAGGTTGAGCGGACGCTCGCTGTTGACCAGCACGGGGGCTTTCTCTTTATGTTTGATGGAGAAGACGTAGGCAGCCTCACGCTTGTCTACCCCTTCCATGGTGATGCGATTGCCAGAGTAGTATTGCTGGTTGGCGGGTATCACCTGCGGATTGAGCAGCGCTGTCTCCGGCCAATGAGTTGCACACCCGCCCAGCATCAGGGCGGCCAGCAGCAAGAGTGACTTTTTCATCATGGTTTCCTTTGGCTTTAGCGTTTGATGGCTTTCAAAATAACGAATTTGCTGTTCGACGCAACGACTTGTGCGTTGGCAAACAAGCGCTTGAGTTTGTTGTGATAGTCCAGATGACGGTTGCCTACTATCCAGAGTTCACCCCCCTGAGGCAACACCCGGTGCGCATCGCTGAACATCTGCCAGGCGATATGATCGGTGATCGCCTGTAACTGATGGAAAGGAGGGTTGCAGAGGATCCGCTCCGCCGAGCCGACCGCCACCCCGTCGAGACAGTTATTGACCATAAAGCGGGCGCGCGGCAGTGCATCGGGCAGATTGTGCTCGACGTTGAGCTGTGCCGAGGCGACTGCCATATAGGATTCATCGATAAAGGTCACCTCCACCTCGCTGTCTTTGGCGAGCAGCGACAGACCCAGCACCCCGTTGCCACAGCCCAGATCGATCACCTTGCGGGCACTGTGGATGGGCAGGTTGTCCAGCATAAAGCGGGCACCGATATCGAGACTGGTGCGCGAGAAGACGTTGGCATGGTTGTGGATGAGCATGCCACTCCCCTCCAGCGGCCAGACCGTCGGGAAGGGGTTGGCAAGCGCGGGACGTTCTGCCTGCGGCTCGCAGTGAATGAGGCGCGCCTTCTTCCAGGCCAGCGAGGTACGGGTAGGCCCCAAATACTTCTCGAACAACTTGAGGGTGGAGGTATGAATATCCTTCGCCTTGCCGGCAGCGATAACGCGGGTTGCCGGTGTCACCACCTCCCGCAGCGCAAGCAGTTGCTGCTCCAGCAGTGCCTGATATTTGGAGACCTTGATCACCACCAGCGCAGGGGCATCGGGCAGCGGCGCCAGCGCATCCTGCAAGCGGATCCCGCCTGCATCCAGCCCGTTTTCGGCCAGATTGGCCAGGGTCGCCCGCTCACTGATGTAGGAGTCGGTGACGCAGCAGGGGGAGTGTGGATGCAGATAGGCGGCCAGCGCGCCAAAACCGTCATTCATGATGATGACGGGGCCCGCCTGCTCGAGGGGAGACTCCACCTGGGTGTTGATCAGGTATTCGTCAGCCGCATCCCAGGCTTGCAGGGTCTCCTGACTCTGGCGCGGATAGCGGTAGAGCGTGAGCTGGCAATGGGGAGTGTCGAGAAGGGTTTGCATAGGAAGAGTCCAACCTCGGCTTTATTCGTGTATACAGGCGCCAGGGGCGACGCAAAGTGGCGCTATTCTAGCGAGGAGCAGGAATTTCACCAGTTCGATGCGCATCAAGGGAGCAACTGACGGGTGATTTCCCTCTTACGGGGGCTTATTCCATCCCGCGACTGCCGATAGAATGGCCCGACATTCACTCTGGAAGCCGATCCGATGACTATCCAACAACTGATTGAAGCCAAGCTGACCGCCGCCCTCTCCCCCTCCGTGCTGGAGGTGATCAACGAGAGCCACATGCACCGTGTGGAACCAGGATCTGAGAGCCACTTCAAGGTTGTGATCGTCAGCGAGCAATTTGCAGGGCAGCGGCTGCTGGCACGCCATCGTCAGGTCAATTCGGTGCTGGCCGACGAGCTGGCCGGTGCCGTTCATGCACTGGCACTGCATACCTACACAGAGAGCGAGTGGCAGGAAAAAGGCCGCGCCCCGCGCACCCCGAGCTGCGTTGGCAAACCGTCACTCTCCTGAAACCGGTTGTACCACTGGATTCCCCTCGAGAACCTGCCAACAAAAATTAAACATATTTCCCCCATTGGCCCCGAAAAGGCTACATCCAAGGGGGTATATTTCGGCATCAAGGCTTTTTGCTGATAGTAGAGACAAAGGCAAATACCCCCATCGAGGTATCGAAATAAAAAAACCTTTAAAACCACTACTTACAAGGTGTCAGGGGCTTATTCATTGCAGGTTAATTTTGTGATGGCACGGGGATTTTGCCCATTTGGCATGGCAGAAAATGCACCTTAAGTGGTAAACTCAAGCGCTTTTGAGTGAGCCTGCATGTTGAATAATTGTTGAGCCTGCCCACCTGGCGCAACCACAACATCGACTCATTCAACCACCCGTCGTGATGTATTTCTCGGCGCTAACCAACCTCTCCCGTAACGGTAGTGCAAGTAAGTATGATTACAATCAAAAGAGGACTGGACATCCCCGTGCTGGGTGCGCCAGAGCAAGTAATCTACGATGGCCCCGCCATCACCCGTGTTGCGACACTGGGCGAGGAGTTTGTGGGGATGCGACCTACTATGTTCGTCAAAGTAGGTGATCGCGTCATCAAAGGTCAGGATCTTTTTGAAGACAAGAAGAATCCGGGCGTTAAATTCACAGCTCCTGCCACCGGTGTGGTTTCAGAGATCAACCGTGGTGCCAAACGTGTTCTCCAGTCTGTGGTCATCGACCTCGACGGTTCCGATGAACAGGTGACGTTTGAGCATTTTGCCTCTGCCGAGCTGGCCAAGCTCGAGCGCAGCAAGGTGCAAGAGATCCTGGTCGCATCAGGTCAGTGGACTGCTTTGCGTACCCGTCCGTTCAGCAAAGTCCCCGCGGTAGCGTCAGCCCCGCGCGCCATCTTTGTGACTGCAATGGACACCAACCCGCTGGCAGCCGATGCCGAGCTGATTATCAAGGAACAGCCGCAGGCCTTCCTCGATGGTCTGGCCGTATTGACCCGCCTGACCGATGGCGCCGTCTACGTCTGTAAAGGCGAAGGCAGTCTGCCCCACTCTCCGCTGGCTCAGGTCAAGGAAGAGATCTTCGTTGGTCCGCACCCTGCCGGTCTGCCGGGTACCCATATCCACTTCCTGGATCCGGTCAGCAGCACCAAGGTGCAGTGGCACATCAACTATCAGGATGTGATCGCATTCGGCAAGCTGTTCACCACCGGTCAGATCTTCACTGACAAGGTGATCGCGCTGGCTGGCCCGAACGTGCTCAAGCCGCGTCTGCTGCGTACCCGTCTGGGCGCCTGCATCAGCCAGCTCACCAACAATGAGCTGCGTGCCGACGAAAACCGTATCATCTCCGGTTCTATCCTGAGTGGTGCCAAAGCCGAAGGTGTTCACGACTACCTGGGCCGCTACCACAATCAGGTTTGCGTGCTGGGTGAAGGTCGCGAGAAAGAGTTCCTGGGCTGGATCAACCCCAGCGCCAACAAGTTCTCTATCACCCGTACCACCCTCTCTCATCTGATGAAGGGCAAGCTGATCAACTTCACCACCACTACCAACGGTAGTGACCGTTCCATGGTGCCTATCGGCAACTATGAGCGGGTGATGCCACTCGACATCCTGCCAACCCTGCTGCTGCGGGACATGGTCTCCGGCGATACCGACGGTGCGCAAGCACTGGGCTGCCTGGAGCTGGATGAGGAAGATTTGGCGCTCTGTACCTTTGTCTGCCCCGGCAAGACAGAGTACGGCCCGATCTTGCGTGAGTGCCTGACCAAGATTGAACTGGAAGGTTAAGCGATGAGTTTCAAGCAACTTCTTGAAAATATGGAACACCACTTCGAACCGGGTGGAAAGTACGCCAAGTACTATGCCCTGTTCGAAGCGGCGTACACCCTGTTCTACACCCCGGGTAGCGTTACCCGCAACGCCTCCCACGTTCGTGATGCGCTCGATCTGAAGCGCATGATGATCATGGTGTGGCTGGCCGTGTTCCCGGCCATGTTCTGGGGCATGTACAACGTTGGTAACCAGGCGATTGCCGCCATTGCCCACATGGGCTCGGCTGCTGGTGCCAGCAGCTGGCAATATGCCCTGGCTACCATGCTGGGCGCCTCCCTCGATCCGGCTGTAGCCGGTATCGGCAGCAAGATGCTGATCGGCGCCACCCACTTCTTCCCGATCTACATCACCGTCTTCTTTGTCGGTGGTTTCTGGGAAGTGCTGTTCGCCATGGTGCGCAAACACGAGATCAACGAAGGCTTCTTCGTGACCTCCATTCTGTTTGCCCTGATCGTGCCGCCCGAGCTGCCCCTGTGGCAAGCTGCGCTGGGTATCACCTTCGGTGTGGTGATGGCCAAAGAGGTGTTCGGTGGTACCGGCAAGAACTTCCTGAACCCGGCGCTGGCTGGTCGTGCGTTCCTGTTCTTCGCCTACCCGGGCCAGATCTCCGGTGACGCCGTGTGGGTTGCCGTTGACGGCTTCTCCGGCGCGACTGCCCTGAGCCAGTGGGCCCAAGGCGGCCAAATGGCGCTGATCAACGGTGCAACCGGCCAGGCTATCAGCTGGATGGACGCTTTCCTGGGTAACCTGCCGGGTTCCATCGGTGAAGTCTCTACCCTGATGATCCTGCTGGGTGCCGCCATGATCGTCTACATGCGCATCGCCTCCTGGCGCATCATCGCCGGCGTGATGATCGGTATGATCGCCACCTCCCTGCTGTTCAACGTCATCGGTTCCGATACCAACCCCATGTTCAACATGCCGTGGCACTGGCATCTGGTACTGGGTGGCTTCGCCTTCGGTATGGCCTTCATGGCGACCGACCCTGTCTCCGCAGCCTTTACCAACAAAGGCAAGTGGTGGTATGGCGCCCTGATCGGCGTAATGGTCGTGCTGGTTCGCGTGGTCAACCCTGCGTTCCCGGAAGGCATGATGCTGGCCATTCTGTTTGCGAACCTGTTTGCTCCCCTGTTTGACCACTTCGTCGCTCAGGCAAACATCAAGCGGAGGATTGCTCGTGGCGTTTAATAAAGATTCAACCCTCGGCACCGTCAGCGTGGTCACCGGCCTCTGTCTGGCCTGTTCCATCGTGGTATCCGTTGCCGCCGTGGGCCTGCGTTCTACCCAGCAGGAAAACAAGGCGCTGGACAAGCAGAGCAACATTCTCGCCGTAGCCGGTGTGGATGTGAGCGAAGTGGCCAAACGCGACCTGGCCAAACTGTACGGCGAGAAGATCGAAGCGCGTCTGGTGGATCTGGCAACCGGTGACTTTGTTGACGGCGATGCCGACAACTTCGACACCAAGCTGGCAGCCAAAGATCCGGCCCGCAGCATCCGTCTTGCCGCCGCTGACGACAAGGCCAGCCTGCGTCAGATCTCCAAGCAGATCCCGGTATTCTTCGCCAAGGATGCCGAAGGCAAGATCGACAGCATCATCCTGCCCATCTACGGTCAGGGTCTGTGGTCGACCATGTATGCCTTCGTCGCCGTTGCCGCTGATGGCCAGACCATCAAGGGCATCACCTACTATGACCACGGTGAAACACCGGGTCTGGGTGGCGAGATCGAAAACCCGGCCTGGCAGGCGCTGTTCAAGGACAAGAAACTGTTCGACCAGAATGGCATGCCGGCGCTGCGCGTCATCAAGGGCCATGCTCCGGCGGGCTCCGAGCACGAGATCGATGGTCTCTCCGGTGCCACTCTGACCGGTAACGGCGTACAGCATACCTTCGACTTCTGGATGGGTCCCAAGGGCTTCGGTCCTTTCCTGGCCAAGGTTCGTGCAGGAGAAATCAACAATGGCTGACAAGAGCGAAATGAAGAAGTTGCTGTTGACGCCTGTGCTGGGTAACAACCCCATCGCCTTGCAGGTGCTGGGCGTCTGTTCTGCACTGGCGGTTACCAGCCAGATGAAAACTGCGTTTGTAATGACCCTCGCGGTCATGGCGGTCACCGCCTTCTCAAACCTGTTCATCTCCCTGATCCGCAACCAGATCCCGAACAGCGTCCGGATCATCGTGCAGATGGCGATCATCGCCTCACTGGTTATCGTGGTTGACCAGGTGCTCAAGGCGTATGCCTATGACATCTCCAAGCAACTGTCGGTCTTCGTGGGTCTGATCATCACCAACTGTATCGTAATGGGCCGCGCTGAAGCGTACGCCATGAAGAGTGCCCCGCTGCCCTCCTTCCTGGATGGTATCGGCAACGGTCTGGGCTATGGTGCCATTCTGCTGAGTGTCGCGACCGTGCGTGAACTGCTGGGCTCCGGCACCTGGTTCGGCATCGAGCTGCTGCCGCTGGTGAACAACGGTGGCTGGTATGTGCCCAACGGCCTGCTGCTGCTGCCGCCAAGTGCATTCTTCATCATTGGTCTGATCATTTGGGGCGTACGCACCAAGGATCCCAAGCAGGTGGAGGCGAAGGATTAAGGTATGGAACACTATCTGAGTCTGTTGATTAAATCGATCTTCATCGAAAACCTGGCACTCTCCTTCTTCCTGGGGATGTGTACCTTCCTGGCAGTGTCCAAGAAGGTAAAGACCTCCATGGGTCTGGGTATTGCCGTTATTGTGGTGCAGACCATCGCGGTTCCTGCCAACAACCTGATCTACAACTACGTGCTTAAAGATGGCGCTCTGGTATCCGGTCTGGATCTGAGCTTCCTGAGCTTCATCACCTTCATCGGTGTGATTGCAGCACTGGTACAGATCCTGGAGATGGCGCTGGACAAGTACTTCCCGGCACTCTACAACGCGCTGGGTATCTTCCTGCCGCTCATCACCGTGAACTGCGCCATCTTCGGTGGCGTCTCCTTCATGGTGCAGCGTGACTACAACTTCATGGAGTCTGTGGTCTACGGTGTGGGTTCAGGGGCAGGCTGGATGCTGGCGATCGTTGCGCTGGCTGGTATCCGCGAGAAGATGAAGTATTCCGATGTTCCGGAAGGCCTGCGCGGTCTGGGCATCACCTTCATCACCGCCGGTCTGATGGCGCTGGGCTTCATGTCCTTCTCTGGTATCTCCCTGTAATCGGCTTTCCTGCAATCAGAAAGGAACGATAGATGGAAATTATTTTGGGTGTGGTCATGTTTACCGTGATCCTGCTGGCACTGGTGGCAGTCATTCTGTTCGCCAAGTCCAAGCTGGTGACCGCGGGCGACGTGACAATCAGCATCAATGGTGACCCGGCCAAGGCTGTGACCAGCCCGGCCGGTGGCAAGCTGCTCGGCGTGCTGGCTGGCAGCGGTATCTTCGTCTCCTCCGCCTGTGGCGGCGGTGGCTCCTGCGGCCAGTGCAAGGTACGGGTGAAATCCGGTGGCGGCGACATTCTGCCGACCGAACTGGATCACATCAGCAAGGGCGAAGCCCGTCATGGCGAGCGTCTGGCCTGTCAGGTTACCGTTCGCTCCGACATGGATATCGAACTGCCGGAAGAGATCTTCGGGGTGAAGAAGTGGGAATGTACTGTTATCTCCAACGATAACAAGGCCACCTTCATCAAGGAGCTCAAGCTGCAGATCCCCGATGGCGAGAGCGTGCCGTTCCGCGCCGGTGGTTATATCCAGATTGAAGCCCCGGCTCACCACGTGCACTACAAGAACTTCGATATTCCCGAGGAGTATCGCGGTGACTGGGATCGCTTCAAGATTTTTGAGCTGGAGTCCAAGGTCGATGAGCCAATCATCCGTGCCTACTCCATGGCCAACTATCCGGAAGAGTTCGGCATCATCATGCTGAACGTGCGTATCGCGACCCCGCCCCCGAGCAACTGGACTGCCCCTCCGGGACAGATGTCCTCCTACATCTTCAGCCTGAAGGCTGGCGACAAGGTGACTATCTCCGGTCCGTTCGGTGAGTTCTTCGCCAAGGATACCGATGCCGAAATGGTATTCATCGGTGGTGGTGCAGGTATGGCGCCGATGCGTTCCCATATCTTCGACCAGCTGCGTCGCCTGAAGTCCAAGCGCAAGATGAGCTTCTGGTACGGTGCCCGTTCCAAGCGCGAAATGTTCTATGTCGAAGACTTTGACATGCTCGCCGCCGAGAACGAGAACTTCACCTGGAACGTCGCCCTGTCTGATCCGCAACCGGAAGACAACTGGGACGGCTACACCGGCTTCATCCACAACGTGCTCTACGAGAACTATCTCAAGAACCACGAAGCACCGGAAGATTGCGAGTTCTACATGTGTGGACCTCCGGTGATGAACGCTGCCGTCATCAACATGCTCAAAGACTTGGGCGTTGAAGACGAAAACATCCTGTTGGATGACTTTGGTGGTTAATCCATGCACAGTGTTGTAAAGACCTGGCTAGCCTTCGGGCTAGCCTTTTTCTTGACTGGGTGCGGTCAGGAGACGGTCCAATCCAAACCGGAGATCCACATCACCGGTAGCACCATGGGCACTTACTACTCCATCAAGGTGGCGGACAGCGCCATCACCGATCCAGCCAAGCTTCAAGCTGAGGTGGATGTCTTGCTGGAGCGGGTCAACGATCAGATGTCGACCTATCGCCCCGATTCCGAGTTGTCGCGCTTCAACCAGAGCCGTGACAACAAACCGGTAGTGGTCTCCCGCGATACCGCACGGGTCGTCACAGAGGCCATTCACATTGGCCGTGAGAGCCAGGGGGCGCTGGACGTCACCGTTGGCCCCTTGGTCAATCTGTGGGGCTTTGGCCCGGACAAGAAGCCGACCAAGGTCCCCTCCGACGAGCTGATCACCCAGACTCGCCAGAAGACCGGTCTGGGCAACCTGCACGTCATCACCTCGGTGGATGCCGATACCCTGCAAAAAGATATTCCGGATCTCTACGTCGATCTCTCCGCCATCGCCAAGGGCTTTGGTGTGGACAAGGTAGCCGAGTATCTGGAGTCACTGGGTGCGCGCAACTATCTGGTGGAGATTGGCGGCGAGCTGCGGATCAATGGCGTCAACGGCAAGGGTCACCCTTGGCGCGTGGCCATCGAGAAGCCCACCGCAGGCACCGGCACGGTGCAAGAGGTGATCGTGCCCGGTGACAACGGGGTGGCCACCTCCGGCGATTACCGCAACTACTATGAACTGGATGGTCAGCGCTTCTCCCACACCATAGATCCGCGCAGCGGCAAGCCGATCCAACACCGTCTGGTGTCGGTCACCGTGATCCATCCCTCCTGCATGACCGCAGACGGGTTGGCCACCGTGTTTATGGTGATGGGGACCGAGAAGAGCCTGGCCTATGCCAACGAGCGCGGCCTGGCGATCTTCGTGATCACCAAGACGGACAACGGCTTTGAAGAGGCTTACTCCGATGCCTTCAAGCCCTATCTGGCCAAGAAGTAAGAGGTAGAGATGCAGATTTTTCTGATCACCTTCGGGGTATTCATGCTGGTGATAGCCGCCATGGCTATCGGTTACATCTTCCAGAAGAAGACCATCTCCGGCTCCTGCGGCGGTTTGGGTAGCGTCGGCATCGAGAAAGAGTGCGATTGCCCGGAACCCTGCGACAACCGCAAGAAGAAGATGGCCAAGGAAGAAGCCCGTCGCAAGATGCTGGAAGAGAACCGCATCATCTGATGACTCTGGTTTTTCGGTAAACAAAAGCGCGCCATCGGCGCGCTTTTTACTGGCCGTTATCTTGCGTTAACGGTCAGGGCTGACGTTCGATGTAGAGGATCACCTCGCCAAGATGGATACCGAACTTGCTGATCTCGGCACGATTGATCAGACGATCTTCGTCCAGCAGATACATCCAGTCATCGAAGCTCACCCGCACTACCTCGCCATCCGGCAGCGCCAGATCAAGCTGATAACGCCAGTTGAGGGCAAACCCTTGGCTTTTACCCATCGCCTCCCCCACCACATCGGAAGCAGTACCTCGCCAGTGACCGTCAACCCCCTTGCTCAGATACCAGGTACGGGTCTGCTGGCGGCCATCATCAAAGTAGAACTGCTCGAACAGCTCTCCCTTGCCATCCTTCCAACGACCCACCATCTCGACCCGAAAGCGACTAGTCACTTCGCCGCTGCGGTCGGTTACCAGGCCGTGAGCCACCAGTTTGCCGTTGAAGAAACGGGCGAGATCCCAGTTTGGCCCCTGCCCACGATAGTCATCGAGACTGGCACCACAGCCACTCAGCAGCAAAAAGGGGAGCAACAGCAACCAGCGGTATGCACGATAGAAAGGCATCAGAGACTCCATGTTCAGGGTTGGCCACGCAGGCGGCGGGTCAGGGCAGGATCGCGGCTGTTGTCAGCCAGCCAGATGGCGAGAAAAGCGGCCGAGAATTGCGGATCGGCCAGAGTGCCGAGGGGTTTTTCTTGCCACCAGAAGTGGCCTGCCCCGCCCTTGTCGACATAGAAGGTGAGCTTGTCGCCTGCCTGCACATCGGGCCAGAGTGCAGCGAGCTGGCCGAGCCAGCGCTGACGCTCGGCGTCAGAGCCAAGACCGAGCCGCTGCCACTCCACGGCAGTAGCGCTCAGCAGGTCTTCCCGCTCGATGGATCTGGCATAGGTGAGGGTCAGGGCCTGCGGATAGTGACCGGGCTGATAGTGCCCGCTTTCACTGTAGAGGGTGGCATCGTAGAGCTTGAACCAGAGCCAGTTCATCTCCCCCTGACCGACCGGGCGCAGCTGCTGCCAGGGGGCGGCAGAAGCCTGCACTGCGGTTGCAGCCAAGAGCGTAAACGCCAGCAGCAGCGGGTTAATTCCACCCCATATGCCAGTGGTTGGGGTCTTCCAGTTCATGCCAGTCCATCTCCTGTTCCTGCAGGGTGTTGATATCCTGCATCACCACCTGCACCAGCTGCCCTTGCGCATCCCGCTGGCAGGCAACCACCAGATAGAAGCGATCAGTCAGCTCATGCTGGCTCTCTTTGGTCCATTTGGAAAAAAGCAACGAGTCGGTCGAAAAGGTGTTTATCATGACTCACCCTCCAGCTTGACCATTACCCACAGGAGTACGGGTAACCACCACATCCAGATCACAGCCAGCAGCGCCGTGCTGATCCAGATGCCCCAGGGTAAGTGTACTGCCCCCATGGCAGCCCCCGCCACATAGGAGGAGGCACCGCCAAACACGCCAAACAGCGCCTGCTGCCAGCGAGGCAAGCGCAGCAGCCAGCGCATACCGTGGGCCAGCGTCAGGGCAAAACCGAGCCAGAGCAGCACCAGCCAGAGGGGAAAACCGGACGGGAACCGGAACAGGCCGAGCTGCCAGAGCAGCACATCCAGCAGACAGCCGGCCACCGCGATGGGGAGCAGCCGCCAGTCACGCAGGCGGCTGGGTGAGAAGAGAAAGTGCAGCAGCAAGATTGCCAGCAGCGGGCCCGGCTGCTGCCACTTCACCGCCAGCAACCAGTAGAGGTTGAACCCCAGCAGGTGAGCCCACTGCCACATGATCAGTGACCGCTTACTGGCACATCACCCGACCAGCCAGCGGGCCCCGGCTTGGCGGCCTCCAACTGCACCAGACTGATGGTGCGCTCCCAGAATCCCCCCTCGCAATAGGCGAAGTAGAAGTGCCACAGCCGGATGAAATCCTGGCTGTAACCGAGCTTGGGCAGCTCGGGCGCCAACGCCAGAAAGCGCTCGCACCAGTGAGCTAGGGTGCGGGCATAGTGATGGCCGTGATCGTGCAACCGCACCAGCTGCATGTCGGTCTCCCGCGCCAGCAACCCCGCCATCTGGGAGACACTCGGCAGGCAGCCACCGGGGAAGATGTAGCGCTGGATGAAATCAACACCGCGCAGATACTGGGCATGGCGCTGATCGGCGATGGTGATGGCCTGGATGAGCAGGCGACCACCAGGCTTGAGCAGCCGTGACAACTGGCGGAAATAGTCGGGCAGGAAGGCGTGGCCCACCGCCTCGATCATCTCGATGGAGACCAGCTTGTCATAGGTCCCCTCCAGCTTGCGGTAATCCTCCAGCAGCAAGGTGATGCGATCCCCCAGCCCCTCCCGCGCAATCCACTCCTTGGCATAGTCATGTTGGGCCCGGGAGATAGTCGTGGTGGTCACCCGGCAGCCATAGTGGCGGGCGGCATAGACAGCAAGGCCGCCCCAGCCGGTGCCGATCTCCAGCAGATGATCGTCAGGCCCTAACTCGAGCCGCTCGCAGATGGTGCGCAGCTTGGCCTGCTGCCCCTCTTCGAGGGTGGCCTCGGTGCTCGGATAGATGGCGCTCGAGTACTGCATATGGCTGTCGAGAAACCCCTGATAGAGGGTATTGCCGAGATCGTAGTGGGCGGCGATGTTGGAGCGCGAACCGGTCAGAGTATTGCGGTTGAGCCAGTGGCGCACCTTGTTGAACGGGAAACTGAGCCAGCCGAGGCGCCGCTCGAGGGAGTCGAGCAGGGCCAGATTGCGGGCCAGCAGCCGCACCAGCGCCACCGGATCCGGGCTGGTCCAGAGCCCCTCTACCCAGGTTTCCCCAGCGGCAATGCTGCCCCCCAGCAACAGGCGACGATAGAAGGCAGGATCCTGCACCACCAGTTCGGCATGCAGATCGGTGCCAGCGACGCCAAAGCTGTGGCGCTCACCGCCATCCCGCAGCAGCAGCTGGCCATGTTCGAGGCGACCCAGCAGATTGAGCAGCAGTTGCCTTGCCCCCTTGTCGATAAAAGAGGCAGAGAGGGTTGATTGAGCAAGTTCCATTAGCGGCTCTCCGGATGGGTAAAAATCGGGGTTCGTTTGATAAAAAGACGCAGGGCCTGCCAGTAGATCCCGAGCAGCACCTTCATGGTCATCCATGGCCAGCGGGCCAGCAGGGCCACCAGCCCCTTGCGCGACAAGGGTTCGCGAGTGAGCGCCAGGGTGGCGTCAAACAGCTTGGCTTCACCGGATACGGGATGACTCTCGATATGGATCAGTGTCTCCTGCGCGGGCGGCCTGATCCGCCAGTGATAACGCATCGCCAGCCCCATAAAGGGGGAGACGTGAAAATCCTTGTCATGGGGTGCCAGCGCTGCCAGATCCAGCAGGTAGTAGTGACGCTCGTTCCAGGGAGTGTTCGACACCTCTGCCAGCAGATAGCGCGCCTCGCCCTGCCGGTAGCAGAAGTAGAAGTTGACCGGGCTGAAGTAAAACCCGAGACAGCGCACATTGCCGAGCAGCAGTACCCGCCCCTCAGGGTCGGCATCGCCACCCAGTTCGCTCACCTTCTGCCACACCGCCTGCTTGAGGCTTCCCTCACTCCCCTTGAGATAGTCATGGCGGTGAAACGAGAGCAGCCCCGAGCGCTCCACCCCGAACCAGCGCCCCTGATCGAGCTGCGGCAATTCGTCGAGATCCAGTCCCAGCATAAAGAGGCTGTAGGAGAAGGCGTGGGGCCGCGGTGCAAAACGGCGGTGGCGCACCGAGCCCTGCCAGATGGCGCTGGTGACTCCGGCCAGTTCGTTGGCCCCCTCATGTTCGGTGGCCACAGTGGCGCCGTTCATAGCTCGGCTCCGAAGCGCCTGGCGACATCCAGCGCGCTGCGCACCCCATCCTCATGAAAGCCGTTGTACCAGTAGGCGCCGCAGAAGTGGGTGTGCTGCTGGCCGCAGATCTCCGCGCGCCGCTGCTGGGCAGCGATGGAAGCCTGATTGAACACCGGATGGTGGTAGACGAAGCGGCGCAGCACCTTGCTCTCATCTACCTTGCCCTTGGGGTTGAGGCTGACGCAGAAGGGCTCCGGCGAGTTCACCCCCTGCAGGATGTTCATGTTGTAGCTCACCAGTGGCCGCGCCTCGTCATTGCCATCGAGCTGATAGTTCCAGCTTGCCCATGCCTTGCGGCGGGTGGGCAGGCAGCGAGCATCGGTATGGAGCCAGACATCGTTGGCCTGATAGGGCATATCGCCGAGAATAGCCAGCTCCCGCTCGCCGGGATCTGCCAGCAGCGCCAGCGCCTGATCGCTGTGGCAGGCGAAGATCACCTCGTCAAACCGCTCCTCGCCGTAACTGCTCTGGATCACCACGCCATCCGCGTCCCGCCGTACGCTCTGCACCGGACAGGCGAGGCGGACCTGCGACTGCCAACCCGCGGTAAGGGGGCCGATATATTCCCGCGAGCCGCCCGGAATCACGTACCACTGGGGGCGATTGGCCACATCGAGCAGGCCGTGGTTGGCAAAAAAACGCAGGAAGAAGCCAAGGGGGAAGGCGCGCATATCGGCCAGGGTCGATGACCAGATTGCCGCCCCCATCGGTAAGATGTAGTGGCGGGCGAAGTAGTCGCTAAACTCCCCCGCCAGCAGAAAGTCTCCCAGGGTCAGCTCGGGGCCAGCCCCTTGATGTTGACCATCCGCCAGCCAGGCCCGTGCCTCCCGGTTGAACCGCAAGATCTCGGCGACAAAACCGTAGAAACGGGGGCTCAACAGATTGCTGCGCTGGGCAAACAGGGTGTCGAGGTTATGGCCGTTATACTCCAGGCCCTCCGGGCTTTTTACCGAAAAGCTCATCTCGGCCGGTTGGCGCGCCATGCCGATCCGTGCCAGCAACTTCAAGAAGTTGGGGTAGGTGCGATCATTGAAGACGATAAAGCCGGTGTCGATGGCATAGCTACGGCCAGCCTGATTCACATCGACAGTGGCTGTGTGCCCCCCCAGAGTCGGCGCCGCCTCGAACAGGGTTATGTCATGGCGTTTGTGGAGCAGAAAACCGGCGGTGAGCCCCGAGATCCCTGAACCGACGATGGCGATCTTTTTCTTCATGAATGGCTTCCTTTCGATACGAGTGCGCGGCCAAGGCGCAGCCAGAGCCCCACCGGCAGCGCACCAAGCAGGCGCAGCAACCAGATGAAACGGCGGGGAAAGTGGATCTGGTGACGACCAGCGGTCAGCCCGTCCATGATGGCTCGGGAGGCCTGCTCCACCGTCACCAGACAGGGCATGGGAAAATCATTTTTGGCGGTGAGCGGCGTCTGGACAAAGCCGGGGCGGATCAGGGTCACCCCGATCCCTTTGCTGGCCAAATCTAGGCGCAAGGTATCCGCCAGATAGTCGAGGGCCGCCTTGGAGGCGCCATAGGCCTCGGCTCGCGGCAGCGGCAGCCAGCTCACCGACGAGCTGACAATGGCCAGCCGAGATCCTGCACCTAGCAGCGGCAAGAAGGCGGCCAGCGCATGACCGGTGGCGATCAGATTGGTCTCAATCACCCGGGCAAACAGCTCGCTGTCAAACCCCTCGCCGACCTCCATGTACTCGCAGTTGCCTGCGTTGAGGATCAGCAGATCGAGGGATGGCAGCGTGGCAGCTACCCCGCTCATCACGGCCAGATCACGGGCATCGAACTGCAGCGGGGTAATGCCGTGCAGCCCCAGCTCCTGTAGTCGTTCGCCATCGCGACCACAACCCCACACCTGCCAGCCTGCACGCCGGTAATCAAGCGCCAACTGGCGACCGATGCCGGAGGTTGCCCCGGTAATGAGCACCCGGCCGCTCATGCGCCCAGTCTCCCCTTGATAGCGCGTACCACGGGCCCGAGCAGCGGCAACTGCTCGTAGAGCATGGCGCCCAGGTCAAAATAGTCCCGGTGCTGACACACCTTGCCCACCTCGTCGAACTCGAGGCGGGTGGCCCCCTCCACCGTCACCGGCTCACCACCGCGCAATCTGGGGTGGGAGAAGGTCATGGTCCAGCCGAGCCAGGCCTGCGACCCTTGCTGCTGCTGACTGGTGATGACGAAACGGCAGTAGGCGAGGCGCTGATAGAGGGCGGCAAAATAGTCGCCAAGGGCCGCTAACCCCTCGATGCGGTGGGCCGGATCGGTAAAGACCACCTGTTCGGCATAGACCTCGGGCAAGCGGTGCAACTGCTGTTTGTCCAGTTGCTGATAGAGGCCAATAAAGCGGGCCAGCGGCTCGTTCATCCTATTTCTCCAGAGAGCGAAACATCTCGATGGCTCTCACCCGGGCAACGGCGTGATCCACCATGGGTGCCGGATAATCCTGTCGCCCCTTGAGCCGCAGCCAGTCGTGGGGCTGATGCACATAAGCGGCGGGAATATCGGCAAGTTCAGTTACCCAGGTACGGATAAACTCCCCTTGTGGATCAAATCGTTGCCCCTGAGTGGTGGGGTTGAACACCCGGAAATAGGGCGCTGCATCGGCGCCGGTACCCGCAGCCCACTGCCAGCCGCCGTTGTTGGCCGCCAGATCGCCATCGATGAGCCGACTCATGAAGTAATCCTCCCCGAGCCGCCAGTGGATATGGAGATCCTTGGTGAGAAAGCTCGCCACTATCATCCGCAACCGGTTGTGCATCCAGCCGGTGGCGTTGAGGCAGCGCATCGCCGCATCGACGATAGGGTAGCCGGTTCGTCCCTCGCACCAGGCGGCGAAGGCATCCGGATCCCAGCTCCACGGCAAGGCCGCCGTCTCGGGCTTGAAGGGGCGATTCATGGAGAGGGTCGGGATCAGCACCAGCAGGTGGCGATAGAACTCGCGCCAGATGAGCTCATTGAGCCAGACAAAGCCGGGCTGGGCATTCGACTGGGGCCGATAACCGAGCCGCTGCTGGAGCGCCGCCACACACTGACGGGGGCTGATGATGCCCGCCGCCAGATAGGGGGAGAGCACGGAGGTGCCTGCGATGGCAGGAAAATCCCGGGTCTCGCCATAGTCGAGCACCGCCTGCTCCAGAAAATCGTTCAAACGGCGCCGGGCTTCCGCCTCCCCCACTGGCCAGCGGGGATCAACCGTCAGCTCGCCGAGAGCTTCATCAACCCACGCCCGCTCAGCCAGCGGCTGCCACGGCAAAGGCTCGCCACGCGGTGTCGGCGCGCGATGAATGACAAACCCCTCCTCGTCGAGGGCCTTGAGCCAGGCGCGGCTGAAAGGGGTGAAGACCTTGAACATCTCACCCGAGCCGGTCAGTACCCGCCCCGGCGGCAATACGCAGCAGCCGTTGAACCAGTGACAACTCACCACCTGCTCTGCCAGCGCGGCGCTGACGGCGTGATCGCGGCGCTGCTCATCGATCTCGATAGCCTGATTGGCGTAGAGCTGGGTCACCCCCTGCTCGCGGCAGAGGTTTGCCAACACAGCGGGCACCTCGGCAAAAGTCTCCACTCGCAGCAGATGGAGCTGGATGCCGAGCGCCGCCAGCTCACGGCCCAACTCATCCACCTGCGCCAACATAAAGCGCTGACGGATGGGGGCCATTTTGTGCTGCCGCCATTGGGTAGGAGGGATGATAAAGAGCGCGGCGACCGGCTCATCACCGGCGCAGGCATGCCGCAGCGCGGGGTTGTCGGCAAGGCGCAGATCGTTGCGAAACCAGACCAGTTTCATGATTTTTTCCTCCCGCGTCCGCTGGTGCCAGCAGCATCTGGGGCATCCGCCATCAGCTCGGCAAGGCTCGCCTGCCAGCCGTGGGCTTTAAGCCACTCATCATCGTAGAGACGCCCCAGTTCGCCAAACAGGCACGTGCCTGCGGGCCACCCGGCGGCCAGCTCCTGCTTGCCAAGCCCGGCTCCCAGCAATACCAGCCAGGGGGTAACGGCACGCCCCTCCAGCAAGCTGGCATGGCGCGGCTCGACCGCCCCTAGCAGTTGCACCTCATAACCCTGACCGATCAACTCGTAGGCGACCCAGACCAGATCGAGGGGGCCAACCTGTCCCCAGCTCGCCAGCGTGATCGGCACGCCTTTCTCCTGCTCGATCAGGTGGCGGGCGAAGCGGGTATGGAACCAGCCCAGCCACACATGTTGCAGCAGCTCGCCATCGGGCCGCTCGCGCCACAACCCCAGCAGCCGCTCCACCAGCGGTTGCAGTACCCGGCTGCGCACCAGATCGAACGGGTAGCTCGCCAGCAGATCGTTGAGCTCAGCCTCCGCCTTGCGCTGGTTGAAGGCGAGTAACGCCTGACTGAACTGCTCCAGGGTCTGCTGCCAGTGATCGCTCACCGGCTCGGAATGGGGTTCGCTCAGGAGCCCCTTCACCTGCCCGATACTCACTCCCCGCTCCAGCCAGCTCAGGATCTCGCCGATCTGGCGAATATCCTGCTCGCTGTAGAGGCGGTGGCCCTTTTCGGTGCGAGCCGGTTGTACCAACCCGTAGCGGCGCTGCCAGGCGCGCAGGGTCACGGCGTTGACGCCGGTGAGACGGGAGACCTCGCGAATGGGGTAGATCCCCTCATCAGCGAGAGGAGCAATTTCTTGCGGTAAATCAGACATGACAACGTCCATCAAACAGAGGGGTAAAGCGCCCCGGCGCAAACCATGCGCCGGGGCAACAGAACGGATTCAGAGCCCGTAACGCAATTTGAGCGTATCGGGGTGCGGATTGAGATAAACCTGCTCGGCAAGATAGGGATTGGGGTATTCGCGCAGGTAGTGGCGGATCAGGGTGAGCGGCACCAGCAAGGGGAAGATGCCGGTGCGGTACTTGTCGATGGTATCGGCCAGCTCCTGCTTCTGGGCCGGGGTCAGCACACGCTTGAAGTAGCCCTGCAGGTGCATCAGCACATTGGTGTGGCTGCGACGGTTGGCCCGCAGGGTCAGCGCCGTCATCAATCCCTTGATGTAGTTGTCGGCCACCTCCTGCAAATTGGTGGACTTGCCCAGATTGCCGAGCAGCTTGCCAAGCGCCCGGTAGTGGGTGGTGGCGTGGGAGAGCACCAGATACTTGTAGCGGGAGTGGAAGCGGATTAGCGCAGAGGCGGTAATGCCGCGGGCGCAGAGTTGCTGCCAGTCATGGTAGGCGAAGACCCGCAGCACGAAGTTCTCGCGCAGGATGGGGTCGCACAGGCGGCCATCCTCTTCCACCGGCAACAAGGGGTTGGCCTCCATCAACGCCTTGGCAAAGAGGCCAATCCCCTCCTTGGCGCTCCCCTCGTTGTTGGCGCCATAGACCTTGACCCGCTCCATGCCACAGCTGGGTGATTTGGCACAGAGGATATAACCGGAGATAAAGTCGAGCTGACGTGCCTTCTGCTCGCTGAAGGCAATCAGCTTTTCGGTGACATCGAAGCTGCCGTTGCTCGCCTCGGCGCGGATCTCGCCGTTGCGCTTGACCAGCCGGATGGCGGCGCGGGGCGCCCCCAGGCCAATGGCCATCTCGGGACAGACGGGGTGATAGTCAAAGTGAGCGCCAAGATCCCGTTCACAGAAGCTGGAGCGCTTGTGGCCCCCATCGAAACGTACCTCTTGTCCCAGCAGGCAGGCACTGATACCGACTTTAATCTTGTACATGATGGCACTCCTTGTATAAGCACTGATTCAGTTATAGCAGTTATACAAAAAAATGAAAGTTGTATAACTATTGCCGACTGATACGACACAAGGAGAAAAAAGAGATCACTGGAAAACGAAAAAACCCATGGCGAACGCCATGGGTAAAAATCAAGACACTACGGACTACTGGAAGGAGGATTAGAAGCTGTACTTCACACCCAGGCTGGAGATGGAACCTTTTTGCAGATCCCAGTTGCGATAGGTGTAATCGGCAGTCAGCGCCCAGTTCTGGTTGAGCTTGTAAGCACCGCCCACCTTGAAGTCGTGCATATCGTCGGTCATGTTGGCGTAGCGGTAGGCAGTAGAGAGCTCGACATTGCCGATGTCGTAGCGCAGACCCACTTCGCCGTACATGCTGCCGCTATCTTTGCGAGCAACAGCATCCCACCCTTTGTTAGCGATATCGCTGGCAAGTTCACGCTCCAGCATGTAGCCGGTCACACCGGTTTCACCGTAGAGGTTCAGACCCGTGCTCAGCGGGGTAAATACACCGACACCGATGCTGGAGATCGACATGCTGTCGTTGCCGTTGCTGCGAGAGGTGTATTCAGTGCTGCCGCGACCATAGAAATTGGATCCGAAGCTCTTGGAGAGATCCAGGCTCAGACCGCCAAAATCACGGGTTCCTTTGCTGTCATTGCTGAAGGTACCGTTGAGATAATCGGATTTGGTGTGCGCCCAGGTGGCCGCGCCCTTGGCGTAGCTGAAGGCATCCTGCGCCATGGCGGAAGTAGAGGCAAACCCGGCCAGAACCAGAAGAGAGACAGTTGCTTTTTTCATGATGATAACTCCATGTGATTGGGCCCGTTGCTAGCGAGCTGGTATGGAGTCATTGTGCGATCAGGTTCCCGGCTTGCCGAGCTGCAAGCTGTTGCAGAACCATGTCAGATGTAAGCAGATATTGCAGGGGGTGTCAGCGGCAACAAGTTGCCGGCCCACACGGTTTGCATGGGCCGGAACAACGCCAAATCAGCGGAAGACCACCTCGTCAATTTCGACCCGCACCAGCGGCTGACCGGTCAATCCGGCTGGACGGGGGATCTCGAGGGCCAGCGACGGACGGGCTTGCCCCTTGCGCAGATAGGTCTCCGGCAGGCGATTCTCGGCAACCCAGAAGCGGGCCTCCTGGCGGCTCAGCTGCACTCCTTCAGCACTAAACAGGGTCACCATGCCACGCACCCCGACTACATTGCGGGTGCCGGTATTGCTCACCATAAAGGTCAGCACCAGCGGGTCAGATCCCTCGATCTTGTCCAGCTTGACCACCACACCGTCACGCGCCATCTGGGCAAGCAGTTCCGGATTGGCCTTGGCCTGATCGGTCAGCACCGGAGCAGCGACGGTCACCACGGCCCCAGCCTTCCCATCAGCAGCCACGCCCTGCACGGACTCGGCCGGTTTGACCACCAGATACTCCCAGGTGAAGTCGTCGTTAAGCTGAACCTGCCGGCCATCGGGCAGCGTCACCTGAGAAAGAGGGGCAGCCTGCGCCAATACGGGGGAGAGGCACAGGGCAATCAGCAGACGGGAGAAGGGTTTCATAGGGCGAAGCTCGGTAACGGGTGAAAGGGCGACAGTATAAACAGTCCCGTCGCCCCTTGCCTATGACAGCACTCACGTTCTGGCACCCGCATCGCTTGCCCGCAGGCTAGATGGCGAGATCGTGCCGCTCTTTCTGTGCCATATCCAGGGTCACAAGATCGAACTTGCTCCCCTTGAGGGCGGACAAAATATCCGATTGCATATCAAAGGCCTGCGCACGCTGATGCTCGGGTAGACGCACCCGGGCCAGGGTGGTGGAGCAGTCGCACAGGGTATGGAAAAAGACCTGTGCCTCGTCCAGCCCCATGTCGGCCAGCATCTGCTCTGCCTGATCCACCATTCGCAGATAACGCTGCTCAAGCTGCCGTGGATTGGTGAAGCGATTGCTGAGGCAACCATTGCTCCCCTTGCCCCAACGACCGAGCTGACGCTTGTTGAAGCCGTAACGATAATCGCGGCGCATCAATCCATTGTCGGCAAAAAACCAGATGGAGTTGGCAGGCAGAGACCCGAACTGGGCAAGATAATCATCACGCTCCTCCACCGCTGCCGGAACCAGCAACGGCAGATGAGCCCATTCCGGACGAGTCTGCACATACTCACCAATGCGGCGAACCGGGTCGATCAGCCCTTCAATATTTGGCAGGCGATCGCAAAAGACGATCTCGTCACTCTTGATGACCCAGTGATCGATGCCATAACGCTGGCAATAACGGCGGGCACGGGCCACTTCGCTGCGACTGCGGGTCGGATTATCGAGGGTAATTGCGTGGATTTTTACACCGGCAGCGCGGCACAGCTCGATGCTGTAGCAGGATTCCAACCGTCCCGAAAAAGAGACAACCAGCTCGTCAAAACTTGCCAGTCGCTCAATCAGCAGCTGTTCCCTGGCTTGAAAAGAGTGATCATATCCCTGATTCAGTACAACTACATTGGCACCCATTAAACAGCTCCGGATGATGAACAGGTGCAGTATTGTGCGGCAAACAAACTGAATAGACCCTTAAAGAGTCTGGTTAAAATTAAAACTTGATGATTATTTCCTGTGATTCTGCTGCTAAATCTTCATTTTGGGCGTCATAAATTCGTAATCTTGCTTGGTGAACCCGATGGGCTCGCAAGAAACCCTGCGCCTGATCCAGCGAGGTGAAGGTCAAGCGCCCTCCCTCACTGTCGGTCAGGCAGAGGCACTCCCCTTCTGCCTCAACACAGAGCTGATAACCGCTGCCATCCTTGCAGGCGATGATCAGGGTCGCCTCGGGATAGTGACTGAGCCAATTGCGAAACCGGCCATGCTCCATAGTGCTCCTAGAGGGGCATCACCCCTTGCCGGTGGCGGGCAAACAGCCCAGCTCACCCAGTTGCTGGCGGCAACTCGCCGCGTCGGTAAAGACGATCCCCCTGATACCGAGGGCCTCGGCGGCCGAGATGTTGGCGGGACTGTCATCGATGAAGAGACACTCTGCCGGTTTCAGATCGAACGACACCAGCAGATA
Source organism: Aeromonas sp. Y311-2 (assembly GCF_027706025.1). NCBI lineage: Bacteria > Pseudomonadati > Pseudomonadota > Gammaproteobacteria > Aeromonadales > Aeromonadaceae > Aeromonas > Aeromonas sp. Y311-2. The sequence goes on from NZ_JAPDCL010000030.1 coordinate 29,539, forward strand.
GCGGTAGATATCCGGCTCCGGCTTCATCATCCGCACCCGCGCCGAGACCACCTTGCCGCTAAAGAAGCGCCAGAAATCCTGATGCTGTTCCAACCAGTCGATGCTGGCATGACCCATGTTGGAGAGGGCATACAGGGTGTGCCCCGCCCCGTGCAGCTCGGCTATCAGGGTTAGCATAGCGGGATCTGGCTGCAGGGAGGCGGGAACTGCCTGTAAAATGGCCAGATTCTGTGCCGCCGAGAGGCCGGTGCGCGTTTGTGCTTCCCGGGCCATGGTGTGGAGCGACATGGTGCCTCTGTCCACCTCCAGCCAGTCCGGGTGGTCAAAGAGCTGCTCAGCCAACTGTTCGGCCCCTTGCGGGCCACGCACCGAACGCACTATGTCTACCGGATCCCAGCTCACCACCACCCGTCCCAGATCGAAAATAATCGCCATCGTCTTTACCTCCCCCACTGGGTGTCAGTCATCAAAACAGAGTCAATAGAACATCGCTCATACGCCATTTTCTTAACCGGATACCCTGCCCCCATCCCCGCCCGCGGGCAAGTTTTACTTGCATCAGACCGGCAAATCCCTTAATGGTTATGACGTTACTTCAAGGACACACCTATGCACGCACCATTCTTCTTTGCTTTCTCGTTTATCCGGCCCGCTTGAGGGAAGGCCTGTCGTCGTGTGAACAGAAAGCAAAGACGAATCGAGCCTCCCCTAGCGGAGGCTTTTTTTTGCATTAATATCAATCGATTACTTGGATAGGGAACAATCATGGCAACGCTCGACGAGATCAGACAAGACATCACCCGGTTGGATCAGGAGCTGCTTGCCCTGCTGGCGAAACGCAAGGCCCTCAGCATCGAGGTCGCCCGTGCCAAGCAAGCCAACCCGCGCCCCATTCGTGACCACCAGCGGGAGCAGGAGCTGCTGGTTGCCCTGATCCAGAAAGGGCGCGTGCTGGGGTTGGATGCCCAGTACATCACTCGCATCTATCACACCATCATCGAAGACTCTGTGCTCTCCCAGCAGGCCTATCTGCAGAGCCTGCTCAACCCGGAGCAGCAGGAGCCGATGACCAGCGTCGCCTATCTTGGGCCGCGCGGTTCCTATTCCAGCCTGGCCGCACGCAAATATCTGGCGCGCTACAAGGATCAGGTGATCGAAGTAAACTGCCAGAACTTCCGTGAAGTACTGGATGCGGTGGAGTCGGGTCGCGCCGCCTTTGGCGTGCTGCCCATCGAAAACACCAGCTCGGGCTCCATCAACGAAGTCTATGACGTGATGCAGCACACCAGCCTCTCCATCGTCGGCGAGCTGACCTACCCCATTGAGCACTGCATTCTCACCGCCGTGCCGACCGAGCTGAGTCGCATCAAAACCTTCTATGCCCACCCGCAGGTGTTCCAGCAGTGCTCCCACTATCTGAGCAAGCTGGAAGGAGCCCGTCACGAGATCTGCGACTCCTCCTCCAGCGCCATGATGAAGGTGAAAGAACTGGCAAGCCCGGAGGCCGCCGCCATCGGCAGCGCCGCCGGTGGCGAGCTCTATGGCCTGGACGTGCTGGCCGAGCAGCTTGCCAACCAGAAAGAGAACTACAGCCGCTTTATCGTGGTGGCGCGCAAGCCCATCGACGTGGCGCCGCAGATCCCGGCCAAGACCACCCTCATCATGTCCACCTCCCAGAAACCGGGCTCGCTGGTCGAGGCGCTGCTGGTGCTGCGCAGCCACGAGATCAACATGACCAAACTGGAGTCCCGTCCGGTGCAGGGCAACCCGTGGGAAGAGATGTTCTATCTGGATGTCTCCGCCAACCTGCAGACTCCGGCGATGCAGGCCGCACTGGTGGAACTGACCAAGATCACCCGCTATATCAAGGTGCTTGGCTGCTACCCGAGCGAGGATGTGAAACCCACCGCAGTACCGCCGGTGCTGATGGGAAGCTAACCAGCCCACAACGACAAAAGGCGAGCACCTGCTCGCCTTTTGTTTTGATGCCGATTTTCACGGCAAGCCCATCAACTCAGAACTGACCCGCCATCAACTGATTGATATTGTAGAGGGCACGGGTATCGAGCTCCATCTCGGTGGCATAGGTGTTGCCGCGCGGATAGGAGGCCACCACCCGGGCACCACGCACCACACCAGCGACCGACACATCCAGCGAGTTGGAGGTCTGGGTCAGGTCGCGGTAGCTGCTCTGACCGCGCACCTGCTGACCATTGAGCTGCTCTGCCAGCTCGCGATAAGCATCCATCTTGGAGGCGCGAATGGCTTGCAGCATCTTCTCCGACTGGGAGGGACCGGGCTGGATGTCGATCACCGCATACCCCACCGCCTTGAGCACCGGAAAATCATCGGGCTTGCCACCCTGGGTGTAATCCACCACCCGGTTGTAGCTGCAACCGGTGAGCAAGAGTGCCAACAGGCAACCAAACAGGATCTTCATGACTCGCTCCTCACGGGGTCAGGTTGACCAGATGACCGCCCGGCCGGGCCTGACTGTCACGCATCAGATAACCGCGATTGATCGATGCCCGACCAAACGAATTGTTGGCACCGAACAGATATTTTTGCGGGATCAGGCTCTGGGCCGTGGTCTCCACCATCTTGGTGCGCATGTCGATAACGCGGGCGTTGACCAGGATCCCCTTGTTATTGCGGCTGAAGGTGCCGACCAGAATGCGGGAGATCGGCAAACGGGAAGAGAGCTCCTTGTAGTTGCGGCTCAGCACGAAGTCCCCCTGCGGCGTCACCTTGATGCTACCGGTCAGCTTGAAGTCCACCACCACCTCGCCGCGGCGGTTGAGCTCGTAGATAAAGCTCTCCTCAATCTGCTGCCCCATCCAGTTGGTATCCTGCAGGGTGTCGAGATCAACGAAAGAGGCCACCGCGATGGGCTCGGTCAGGGTGGTCAGCGATTTGCGCTCCATCAGCTGATCGGTCATGCGCGCCACCAGCCAGTTGAGCTCCATCCCCTGCGCCGCCTGGCGGGGGTCACCCTGATCCCGATTGATAGGGTCGGAGCCGCACCCGGTCAATGCCAGGGCAAGCGCCAACGCCGTGATGAGTTTGTTCATGGATACCTTTCCTGTATCTGCACCTGACTTATTATCGGACGCGCCGGACAAAGCTTGAGCCGGGAATGAGGCATGATTCTTGCTTTTTAATGGTCATCGTCAGCGCCAACGTGCGCTGCCACTTGGAACGTGTTGTGATCCATGTCGGCCAGCAGGCGCCATTTCCTCAAAATGGCTCGGCTGCCCGCCAACTCAAGGTATCTGCTATGAAATTACCGCTGCTGTTGACCCTGCTGCTGGCCAGCCTGAGCGCCCGCGCCGAGCTTATCGAAGCGCAGGGCAGCGCCGCCATTCTGGGGGGCGATGAGGTCTATGCCCGCGAGCAGGCGACCCGCGACGCCCTGCGTCAGGCGCTGCTGGCCAGCGGCGCGGCCGTTTCCAGCGTCCAGCGTCTGGAAAATGGCAGCCTGCGATCCGAGCAGATCCAGATCCGCTCCGGCGGCGACATTCGCCAGTACCGGCTCAAGCGGGAAGAGGTGCGCAACGGCCGCATGTATATCACCTTAGTGGCCGACATTCAGGCCGAGCGCCAGATCTGCCAGACCCAGCACTTCGCCAAGGATTTGACACTGGTGCGGCTGCGGATGCGCTATCCGGACCAAGCCAGCTACGGCGCCATGGACGACATGCCGGAAAACCTCTCGCGCCGGCTATTCGAAACTCTCGCCAATGCGCCGCAAGGGGTCGCGGTGCGCCAGTGGCTGGATGAAAACCTGCGCATCGACCCGCTGCATCTGCAACAGGGGGATCGCAGTGCCCTTGAAGAGATCAAGGCGCTCAGCCTGCGTACCGACAGCCAGTATCTGGTGCTCGGCAGCATCGACGATCTCTCCATCGAGCCCCAGGGCAACCAGCTGACCAGCTGGTATGAGGATCCCGTGCGCAACTTTCGCATGCAGCTCTACCTGTTCGACGGCATCAACGGCAGTCTGGTCAACCGCAAGGTCTACGAAGGACGTGCCACCTGGACCTTTGGCAAGCGGGAACAGGTGGGCAGCAGCAGCGGCCAGTTCTGGCAATCGAGCTATGGCCAGGAGGTCAACTACCAGTTGCAGCAGGCGGCTCAAGATCTGGTAGCCCAGCTCACCTGCGCCCCGGTCACCGCCCGGGTGGTAGGCCAGAACGAACGTGGCCCCTACATCAATCTGGGGCGGCGCAACGGCGTCAAACTCGGCGACCAGTTCAGGATCCAGCACAACGCCGACTTCATCGACTCCTACGGCAAGTCCCGCATGATGCGCAACCCAGCCGACGGCCTGTTCGAAGTGGTGCAGGTATTCGACGATGGCGCCATCATCAGTAGCCAGAACAAATATTCGCCGTTTAACATCCAGAATGGGGATTTGGCAGTATTGGAATAAGAATCAAGGGTTTAAAAGGGAGTTGCTTCTTGTATAATGCCCGCCACACAGCTCCCGTAGCTCAGCAGGATAGAGCGGTCCCCTCCTAAGGGATGTTTATTGCTTAAAAATCTATCTAAATAGGCTGTTATAAGATTTTTTAAATATTAGGAATTATAAATATTTACTTTAAAAACATAGACTTATAGATCAAAAAGCATTCATAAACAACCAGGCTGCTTGTTTTGTGAGCGGCGCAATCGATGCCCGTTTTGCGCTATTTAAGAGCTATTCACGCCATTCAACTCTACTTTTGCGCTATTTTGCCGCTATAATGTCTCAATAGAACATTTTTCGGTGGTACCCAATGGCTCCCAAAAATCCGGCTACATCCATACGCAAAGAAGAGTTCGATCTTAAGACGCTGCTCCAGGGTCACCCTGCGGCCATAATTAAAGGGAAATTCTCATTTACCTTTAAAGACCAGTACATAGATAGTCTTCCATTTATTAATGATAAAAATAAATGTGTTGAATTAACGCACTATAGTTCTGACGATGAAAAATATAATGAAAAGAACAAACCAAGATTAAAACTAAGAATCGGAAACAGTGTTAAGACATTCTATATTGTTTACGATAAAAATCGGAGGCAGAAAATTGGCAATTGGACGCCTCGCACTAAAAGTGGACATTACCAAAAAGGTTTTTTTAGCGTTACACAGGCTAAGGAAGAGTTTAAGAGATTAGTTAGTGATGCTGAAAAGATTAATCCAGAAAAGTGGAAATATCAGTCTTTTACATTGAGAACATATCTTTTAGAGCATTATAAAAACGACCGGGAAAATAAATCAAACAAGAGAAATTCATTAAGCCCTGTTACCGACAAAACAATAAGGGAAATCTCATCTGCCTTTGAACCATGGTTAGACCTAAAGCTATCTGAATTTAATGAAGATCATCCAGTAATATTCAAAAAGTATTGGCAGAACAAAGAAACGCCAATAACATCAGAAACAATGAGGAAATACTATTCCTTATTAAATAGCTTGTTTAATATGTGTGTTACGTGCACCTATTTACCAAAGAATAAAATTGATAGGCATATTTTTCTGTTCCCCAGAAACCCTAAGAGGCCTGTCACAACATATACTGACCCCACAAATGAAGTCGTAGAATTTATTTTTAATGAAGACACTCCAGGTGGTGGGGATTCCAAGATCATAGTTGCAACCATGTTCCTATGCGGGGCAAGAAACTCTGAAATATATAGAAACACAAGCAACAACTTTAATATTAATGATAGAACCATACGTATTCCTGAGCACATTAGTAAAAACAAGGCTGCACGCATTGTTGCTATTGAGTCAGACTCATACTGGAATTATGTAGCGAAATACAAAACTCTAAAAAGCTTGAGTGATAGAGAGGGTGAGTTAATGTTTCCTTGTTGTCGCGAAGCAAAGGCCCCCCATGTAACTTCGAGCCTTTATCAGAAAACTTGGCAGGCAGTTAAAAAAGAGTTTAATTTTCCTAAGATAGGCCGATTATATGATGCCAGACATACTTTTGCCAAAAAAGCACTAGAAAGCGGAGTGCCTATTCAAGATTTATCCAAGATCACTGGACATAGCCTCCAAACGCTGATGGATTACTATATTGACAACAACATCAGCAAAGCCACAAGAGAAAAGTTAAGGGATGCAACAAATTCTAATGCAGCTATAAAGGTGCAACAGGAAACAAATTTCCCTCCATCTGTTAATAGCCTATATGAAAGCTATATTAGGAGATGTATAAAGAAGAATATAAAAGAGGAACTCTCTACGTTCGTACAAGAAATGAAAGATTTGGGTGACCAAAACCAACTAAATGCAGAGCAAATTTTTTGGCTTAAAGAAATGCTGTAGCTTGAATATACAGCTATTATTTTCTTGAAATGGACTTGCTGAATGAGGCCATATTTCTAGGTATAGGCTATGAACATGATTCAGTTCGTTCATTCGCTAATGGAGGGGGCGGGTGCCCTCCATATCAGCAACATCAACAATTATAACCAGTGAGGTAACTGTCAGAAAATCTGAACATGGAGTACGATGATGAGAACAAATCATTGTCAATACTGGAACAGTAAAATATGTCACTTTCAGTTTATCAACCCAGTACGCAGGCTAGTTCAGCCCCCACCCTTATGACGACTCTCAACATCCCTCAAGATCCACTGAGTGCACATCTCTGGATCATAGCTGGCGTAGCTCCTGGCATCATTCATCGACTAGCTGAATTGATGAGCACAGACTTAGGTTTGATATGCCGCTTAGCAGGCATTAGCCGGAGCACTGTTGCTCGCAAGCTGAGGATTGAGGCTCCCCTATCAATCTCGCAGGGTGCCAGGGTATACGGCGTTGTACAGGCACTCGAAGCTGTTCTCTCCCTCCACAGAAACAATACCGTCAGAACAATGTCATGGTTACATCGCCCAGCTTGGGGATTAGGTGGTAAACGGCCAGCAGAGGTGCTGTCGACAGCTTTAGGGGCTCAGGCAGTAATAGTACTTGTAGGACGAATCCAACATGGGGTGTGCACCTAGAGCGAGGTAGCTGATAGGCTAAATAGCTGTTCCGAATAGTAGATCACAGGAGGAAGGGAACTCAGTCCAGTTTGTGCGATCTCATTAGGCGCGAAACAAAACAAGCCACACCAAAAGGACTGAGTTGATGCCTATCCTACCACCCCTGCCACGACCACAACGGCGCCGCATTCACAAAATCATCCATGCCACGCGTGATAAAGGGCATGCTCGTCGCTTGATGGCCATCTTGCTGTTACATGAAGGACGCACGATCACTGATGTTCATCACCTTACCGGCGCTGCTCGCTCGACCATCGGCCGTTGGCTTCGGTGGTATCGGGATGAAGGTGTGGGGGCGTTAGAAGCCTTACCGGCTGGCCGTGCCCCGATCTTACCTGTCGCCAAGATTGTCACCTTACTGGTGCTGCTCATGCAGTTTTCTCCGCAAGATTTTGGTTATCAGCGCAGCCGTTGGTGTACCGAACTATTGGCTATCAAAATCAATCGGTTAATGGGGCTCAATATGGCAGCCTCCACGCTCCGCCGATGGTTACCGCGTATGGGCATTGTCTGGCGAAGGCCCGTGCCGACCTTGCGGATAAAAGACCCTGCCTATCAGGAGAAAATGGCTAATATCGACGCGGCACTGGCCCGCTGTGATGCAGATAATCCGGTGTTTTATGAGGATGAAGTCGATATAGACCTTAATCCCAAATTAGGGGCCGACTGGATGTTCAGAGCGCAGCAAAAGCGGGTTGTCACACCTGGAAAGAACGCCAAACATTACCTGGCAGGCGTTCTCCATGCAGGCAATGGAAGAGTACTTTACGTCAGCGGGATAAAGAAAAACTCATCGCTGTTTATCGCCATGCTGGAAAAGCTACGTCGCCACTACCGACGAGCCAAAACCATCACACTGATCCTCGATAACTACATCATTCACAAAAGCAAACAGACCGAGCGATGGTTGAAGAAGAACCCCAAGTTCTGCCTGGTGTTCCAGCCAGTTTACAGCCCTTGGGTTAATCACATCGAACGGCTGTGGCACAAGTTACATGAAACCATCACGCGCAATCATCAATGCAGAGGAATGGCCAGCCTGCTGGCCCGAGTGAAACACTTCATGGATACCGTGTCTCCTTTCCCGGGGAATGGCTATGGTACAGCGAAGGTGTAGCACTATTGGGATCAGTTATTTAGCCCCCCCTTAAGAATGCTTCAAAAATAACCAACCTCATCTTTTTTTGAGATTTTTTCATTTACCCCACTTGAAAAAATCGAAAAACTGTCCATTTACTATTATTGAGAACAATTAAAAAATTTAAGAATTTCAACATTCCGCTGCTTCGCAGCGAAGATAATCCAGATTTTTAATTCCTTCGAGCTAGCTTTCCTTAAAGTAAGAAAATTGCACTTACAATAAGAAATTACTAAAATATAGTGTGTCAACACTCATTTTTTGAGTGAATTATCTTTTGTTAAAGTAATTAGCACACCTAACTCAGCAAAATCTAAATGTAGTGCGTGAGAGGCAATGATTATTTTCACGTTTTAACACGCCTCTCACACTGTCGACAGCTGTCGATTACAAATAAAAACTCAACACAAAAGATAAAGAATATCTTTTCTAGTTAATCCCGCCTTAGTCATATGAGCCGTGATATTCAAATACGATTAAATCATCAAAATGTTCTTGACATAGCTTATCTACGACTCGCTGAGCCTTGTGATGCAAGACCATATCTAGGATTGGTAATGTCAGTGCAGGAAAAGACTGCCCTTGAATTATGAATGTATTCTTGTCACTACCCGCAAATACATCATAAGTTGTCGATGTATCGACCTCATTCAGTAGGTCATACCCAATACACTCTGCAAGAAGTACCCATATCCAACAACGATATAAGTCCTCTTTTTCATAGTTGCTAATCAACTTGTGCATTGCATTGATAGACCCTTTTAATGCGGCTCTAATCCACCAGTAATGTGCATGCTGCATATTTCCAGCATCTTCGCATTTGACTGCTACAGTTTCATGATACGTGTAGTCTTTTAATACATTCATATATAAAGAAACATCAAGCCGATGGGTTGACAGTAACTCTATAGCCTCTATGTCAAACCTCATAGCTGATTTTTTCAAGTGCTGGAGCCAAAGCGAGTATCGTTCTCTATCATTATCAACTAATCCGCCTACATCTGTATCATTAAACTCACCAGCCAGTTTATAAAATTCTTGATGAAGCTCGTATTGTGGGAACGATGAAGCATTTCGGTCTGCAAATGCACTTAACTGGACCAATCCCTGGTGTACTAATGGCGAATTAAATTCATTCTGTTTAAACATATTCATTAATTCCCCAGCATAATGGTCTGAGGAGCTAAAGCGGCTAGCAGTAGTCGAATTAGGAGGAAGTTGACCATGCTTAGTCATGTCATCGTCGTTAACACGACGCCTTAAAATCTCTCTTACACGTAGGCTTATAATACCCGCCTGCACTAACGATGTGGCCAATTTCTGAGCGGCAAGCTCAGGAATACTAATACCCAGAATATTAGCTCTAGCCTCAATTGCACTTACATCCAACGCAACCTGCCATTTCGTATTACTGAGCAGAATCGCATCAGCTTGCAATGACGCGTAAGTACTGTAGCCATAGGCCGCAGCAATCATCTCGTAGATATGACTACGTTTGAGGGAGATGCCTAGTACATCTTTGAGCTCAAGCTGGGTTGTGTGGACGAAAGCTTTGATGGTCATGATCCAATCTCCTAGTCCTACCCTGGGGTATACATCGCACGTTTAATCCATCCAAGGTGAGGATTTGAGGTTGAGATCATGTGGCTTGAGAGTAGTAACCATTTTGACTCGTGCGAAAGTCTGGCTGGTCAGCCGAGACAAATCATATCCGAATTGACAGAACAGTCCAAGAGAATCATGGACTACGGGCGTAGCCAGTTCTACACCGATCAGATCATCGTCACTTTCCTGATTGTTAAGGGGATTTTCAACCTCACTATGCGGGCTACTCAGGGACTATACGACTCCATGTTAGAGCTGATGAATGTGCCACTGCTCACAACGGGTATAGCTATGTCAGCAGGTTAGCACGCACGGTGACGGTGACTTATCGACAACCCGCATTACCGTCTTGGTTATCGACTCAACCGGGTTGAAGGTGTTTGCTGAAGGCGAGTAGAAGATCAGAAAACATGGTGGCGAGTCTGGCGCAAGTTGCATCTGGCAGTAGAGCCGGTGACCCACGATATCGTGACGGCGGAAGTCTCGTTGGAAAATGTCCATGATGCCGAGGTGTTGCCCACCTTGCTCAACCCTCTGCGGCGGCGCAAGCTGGGGCGTATCAAACACCTAATGCACTCCGCTAAAGCTTACCATGAGACAACTCCTTGCAACCCCAGCAGGGGCAATCAACAGGCGGATAGTAAGAAACCACGAACAGGCGGAGCAGTTTCAGTCCTGACACTGGAGGGGGCTCGGAAGAATTGCCGCTGTGCTGGTTGAAGCGATCCTCCAACTCAGTAATACGGCCTGGCAGCTTATTTATGAACTCGTCGGTCTGCTCGAGGGCCAGAGAGTTAACTGCCTGTGTCGGATGCTTTATGGTCATGCCAGAAAGCAATACGGGAGGGACCATCTGCAAGCAGAATACGCCGCCTTCCCAATATTGTTACTTTTTCCATCGTCGCTAATTACAAAGCTGACTGTGAGCTGAATGTAACTCATATTTATCGGCAGTTATAAACACGCTACTCCACTGTGTAATAAAAACTTAAGATTGCAGTCTTATTCTCGCACTCACCAAACCAAAATTAATCATCAATGAGTAATTATGTTGCATTTTAAAAAACTAGCATTGAGTGTTGTAGTTAGCTCCATTTTATTAGCAGGCTGTAATGACAATCACAGTCAAACTGACCAATATATTGACAGCGAAAATGTTCAAACATTAAAGATTTCGATTGTTACCGATACACATCTATATGATGGTAGTATGGGGGATGATATTAATGGCGAGATGTTTCAAGCCGCTATTAGTAGCGACCGCAAGGCGTTTTTGCAAAGTCAAGAATTACTTGATCATGCAATTCAAGAAATGATTAAAAACGGTACCAACGTTATTTTAGTACCAGGTGATTTGACCAAGGATGGGGAACGAATTAACCATAAAAAAGTACGTACAAGCTTGCAGCGTGCTAGAGAACAAGGAATCAAAGTCTATGTGGTGCCGGGTAACCACGATATGAATAACCCCTATGGTTATAAAGAATCCCTGACCCAAACCCTGACCGCCAAAGGAGCTGTCTATCTGGAAGGAAATGAGCAGAATGTTGTCCCTGGCAGCATGGCGCCGCATATGACTAACACCACTGGCGAACCTATGTTTATGGAGAACTGGGATAATTTCTACCAAGATTTTGGTTTTAATGAAGCCATTGCCCGAGACCCTAACTCTTTCTCCTTTGTTGCCGAACCAACAGAGGGCGTGCGAATCCTCGCAATAGACTCCATTACCTCCTCCATCAAAGATGTGCAACAGCACTGGCAAGCTAATAGTCCGGATTATAGTAAAACTGGCGGATCTCTGCTGACGCCTGAGCGTTTGAGCACTCTGGAGTGGATTAAACAGCAGGCACAGGAAGCCAAAGATCAAGGAAAGATATTGCTGGCAATGAACCATGCTGGTGTTATTGAACATTTCCCTAGCAAGAGTGCTTTAATCCCTGGTTATGTCATCGATGGTGAAAAAACCTCATTTCATGATAGTATCGATGTACCCACCTATATAGAAGAATTTACCAACACATACACTGGTAAGAAGAGCAAAACCCTCTATACCAGCACCAGTGAGTATATATCAAAAATCTTGGCGCAAGCAGGTGTGAACATTGTGTTTACTGGTCACTTCCACGCTAATGATATTACCAAACGTCAATATGAGGATGGTAGTTGGATCTATGATATTCAAACAGGTGCCTCAGTGAGCTATCCCGCACCTTATCGCTCGGTATTGGTCGATATTAAAAACAAATTGATAACCACAGATGTTGACAACACAACGGTTATGGAATCAGTTCCTGATGCAAATTTAGTTGGTTTGGTCGATGGTTTGAGCCAAAATATTTTCGCGGCACTCGGTGTTGATATTGATGGACCATTGCTGGAGATCCTTGACAATTCACTAACAAAAAAACCTGTGGCCAAAACCATGCTGGATGTCTATAAGCGTGAGAATTGCCAAAAATTTATCTGTCAAGATTCGGAATGGCAACCCCTGTTTGAAGCAGATGTGTTAGCTGATTCAGGGCTTACCTGGAATGAGCTGTATAAGACAACCCTCAGCCAGTTGATCGGTGCGGTGCTCAAAGCCCATTACCATGGTGATGAAGAGAACTCAGAACAAATCGATGATAAAATGCGCTTTGTTTTAAACTGGGCTCGTGAATATGGCCAAAAACATAATGTTAGCAAACAGGAATTGGCAGACGAAGTCACCAAACTTAAGACTTTGACGCTTTCCCAAGAGTGGGACCCTAGCAAGGATCTCAGCAACCTCCTTGGCGATAAAATGCTGGCGCCAATTTATGGCCTACTAGGTACCGTCGGTGAAGGGATTATCTATGATCCGGTACCAGACCTGAATATCCAGATTGACATGACAAACGGCCAATTTGAAAACCTAAAATAATTAGGCCTATCGTACCAGCCGAACCGCTCCCCCTTATGGTGAGCGGTTTTTTTATTAACTGTGGCCATCAAACACAATGCATAAGTGTAATACTCATTATTAATCTGCTATTTGGACACAACACTGATGTCCATACTACCTATTTATGCCGAACTACTCTTCCTACTATTTGTCTTGGGAAGGTGCGAATAAGTACCCTATGTGCCAAAACTAAAAAGTTTAGCCATTTAATATCAATAATTTAGAATGGTGTGTTTTTGTTGTGCCAAGTGACTTGTTAGCACCTTCCCTAGATGTACCACATAGTTAGCTCAGTGAGAACTACAGACTTGAACAAAAATCCGCATGTATCAAATAAATTCGCTAAAGCTATAACCATATATCATACAGCATTATATATTTTTGCAATGATTATTATTGGGTCGACCTCTGGTTGAACTGATTATTACATTTAGATAATGTTACTCCATTGAAACATTGGTGATTACTTTACAAATTCCAACAACCTAAAAACAGGTTACACAATAACTTACTATATATAATTTCAGTCAATGAATGGTTGGTTGGTTGGTTGGTTGGTTGGTTGGTTGGTTGGTTGGTTGGTATAGGCAACCTATTGAACTTTGATAATTCAAAATTTTTTAAATACAGTCTGTATGGAGATGGTATTCACCTGACAGTTGCCCACAAAAGGGAGTGGTCATACGGCTTCAAACCGGATAACAAAACGGTACCCCTACCGTGTTATCTGGAGTCACCATATGACCACCAACGAGAAAGTAGCACGTCATAAACTCAGCCTGCTAGAGCTCGCCAAAGAGCTCAATAACGTCAGAAAAGCCTGCAAGCTCATCGGCTACAGCCGCCAGCAGTTCTACGAGATTCGCCGTAACTACCAGACCTATGGCGCCGAGGGCTTGCTCGACAAACTCCCCGGCTGTAAAGGCGCTCATCCCAACCGGGTCGCTCCCGAGATTGAGCAAGCCATCCTCGATTACTCTCTCACCAGACCAACCCATGGCCCGCTGCGGGTCGCGCAAGAACTGGCTCTGCAAGGCATCAACGTCAGTGCGGGCGGTGTGCGTGGCGTGTGGCAACGTCACGACTTGCTCTCCAAGCATGACCGCTTGTTGCGCCTCGAGAAAACCCATAGGGAACAGACGATTGAGCTCAATGACGAGCAGATCCGCCTGCTCGAGCGCTTCAGCCCCGAGTTTCGCGAACGCCAAATTGAGGTTCACTACACCGGGGAACTGGTGGCGGTCGACACCTTCTTCGTCGGCGCACTCAAAGGGGTTGGCAAGGTGTATCTGCAAACCGTGCTGGACTGCTACAGCCGCCACGCCTGGGGACGGCTCTACACCAGCAAGCTGCCGGTGACCTCGGTTCATGTGCTCAACGAAACGGTCCTGCCGTTCTTCGAAGCCCATGAGGCTCGGGTCTATACCATCTTGTCGAACAACGGGCGCGAGTTCTGTGGGCGCCCTGACCATCATCCCTACGAGCTGTTCCTGCAACTGGAGGGGATTGAGCACCGGACCACCAAGGTACGCAGACCGCAGAGCAACGGCTTTATCGAGCGGCTACATCGTACCCTGCTGGATGAACACTTCCGTATCAAGGGGAGGACAACCTGGTATGAGTCGGTAGAGCAGATGCAGACAGACCTGGATAGCTACCTGGAGCACTACAACATCCAGCGGCCACATCAGGGCAGGATGATGGAAGGACAGACTCCCTACAGCATGTTCAAAAAGGGTCTGAAATTGATACCGAAGGAAGTGCGCACTAAAGTAGCGTAAACAAGACACCGGTTTGAGGCCGGTGTCAGGTGATAACTAGATCTGTACAGCTCCGCTCAGTTCACTTGTCGCCTGACAGGGGATCTCCTGTTGGGACTTGCCCATCTGACTCTCTAGGTTGGTTGAGTCAGAGGATCAGCTCCCCGGATTCGCTGAAAATTTCGGATTTAGTCAATAACCCACTAAAATTCCACAATAATTAAATTTTTTCCTACACTCAGACTAACGCTCACAGGGATGTCACTATGAACTTATCCATTAAAAACAAGCTGGTCTTGGCTATCGGGATCATCATCCTGGTGATCACCGGCCTGCAAGTCTGGTACAACACCTCACAACTGCGCACTGAAACCCAGAGACTGGTCTGGAGCATCATTGACGAAAGCTCCATGGCCAACGTCAAGGGTATCTCCAACTGGGTCGATGCCCGCATCAGCATGGTCAGTACCACCAAGGAAGCATTCACCAAAGAAGATGAACCCATCAGCCATCTGGCCCAAGCCATGAATGCCGGTGGCTTTGAGGGGGTCTATGCCGGTACTGCTGACGGCAAGATGCTCGAGAGTACCCCCTCCGGCCTGCCAGCCGATTATGACCCCCGTCAACGCACCTGGTACAAGGATGCAGTTGCCGCCGGTAAACTGGTCATCACTGCGCCCTACGCCGATGTCTCTAACGGCAGTTTGATCGTCACCATCGCCGAGCCATTCCAGCGTGGCAACACCCAGGGGGTTATCGCCGGAGATGTCTCTATCAGCGCCCTTATCTCGGATATTCTGACGGTCACTACCGAGGGGACTTACGCCATTCTGGTCGACAGCAACGGCACCATCATCGCCCACCCCGATGCCTCCCTGAGTCTGAAACCCGCCACAACGCTAGCCCCCGAGTTGACCGCGTCTTACATCAATCAGATCGCTCATGACGGTACGATCAACGAGCTGGTGATCAGCGGTAAGAAAGAGGTCTTTGACTTTAACGCGATCCCCAACACCAATTGGTATTACGGCATGATGGTGGATGACGAAACCGCTTACCAGTCGGTACGCCGCATGGTCACCTCCTCACTTATTCAGGGACTTATCACCATATTGATCGTGGCTGGCTTCTCCTATGTCGCCATCAACAGCTCGCTAGCGCCTCTGAAAACCCTGGGCGAGGCAATTGCCGATCTCTCCCGTGGCAACGGCGATTTGACCCGCCGCCTCAAGATCGAGCGTGAAGATGAGGTGAGCGCGGTTGCCAAACACGTCAATACCTTCATTGAGCGGCTCCATGCTATGGTGCAGGACATTTCCAACTCCTCCGGCCAACTCAACCAGCAGGCCAAGTCCTCCCACAGCATGGCGGAGAAGGCCAATGAGGGGCTGGCTCGCCAGCAAAACGAGATCACTCAGATCGCCACTGCGGTCCATGAGATGTCGGCAACTGCGGTCGATGTTGCCAGCAACGCCGAGCAAACTGCCGAAGCGGCCCGCAGCTCCTCCAGCAGTTGCGAGCATGGCAAACAGGTGATCGCCCGCAACCAGCGCTCCATCACCGATCTGGCCACCCAGGTGGAACAGGCCTCCAACATCATTCAGGAACTGGAGAAAAACGCTCAGGAGATCAACACCATCCTCTCCACCATTCAGGGCATCGCCGAGCAGACCAACCTGCTGGCGCTCAACGCTGCCATTGAAGCGGCGCGTGCCGGTGAACAGGGCCGTGGCTTTGCGGTAGTGGCCGACGAGGTGCGCGTTTTGTCACAGCGTACCCACAGCTCGACTGTCGAGATCCGCAGCATGATCGAAACCCTGCAACGCAATACCCAGGGAGCGGTCAGCACCATGCACGAAGGCCAGCAGCTGGCCCAGAACAGCGTGGATGACGCCAACAACGCCACCCATGCGCTGGAGCAGATCACCACCTCGATCAACCAGATCTCCGACATGGCGACCCAGATCTCCAGCGCAGCCGAAGAGCAACGAGCCGTCACCGACGAGGTAAGCCGCAACATTCAGGCGGTCAAAGATGTCTCGGACGAACTGGCGTTGGATGCAGACAGTTCACGTCATCTCTCTGAACAACTTAAAAATATTTCGGATGAACTGAGTAATCAGGTCGGTATGTTCCGCATTTGAGTATGAGTAAAGGGGGCGTATATGCCAAATGCCACTCAGTTAAGGCTCCAGAGGCCGCTCCCCTGATGTGTAAAAATCCGAAACCTTTTGATTTGGTTTCGGATTTTTTATGCTTATCGACTAAGGAAGAGGCGAACAAGTTGATTGCTCCTTCATCATAATCAGCCTACTCACGTTTATAATTTCATTACTCCATTCGCACCGTCCTAAAAACATCCGATTACATCTCTATCTTGTTGATATGAAACTGATATATCCATAGCTTACATTAAGTAACGTTAAAAACGTTTGCCATAGTTCTTACATGTGATTGAATATTCGCCGCTCAATTTTTGAGCATGCAAAGGTTATGGATATTAGAATGGATAGTGCAATGTTGTTGCCTGCGGAAAATGCGGGTCATACGAGCCCACCTCGTATGACCCTTTTATTATCTCGTCTGCAATTTGGGGCGAAGATGAATGTTTTGATGGGACTTATGTTGTTGTTAAGGAAGGTGCGAATAAGCGGGGAAATTCTTCTCGGCTGACGCAGTCATTTCATTTCTTCATGTTTGAGCCGATTTTTTCTCCCGTAAATGCCTTGAATCAGCCTATTTAGACCGTTTC
>NZ_JAPDCL010000031.1:0-45793 GCF_027706025.1 Aeromonas sp. Y311-2
TCGCGGGTTCGAGTCCCGTCCGCTCCGCCACTAATTTGAAGGCCTTCCCGATTGGGAAGGCCTTTTTGCTATGGGCGATTTTTGCGCAGCGACTCACAGATTTGCACACCGGAGCCAACACGTAGCCCAGTCTGACGACTGGGCTATGGTGCTTTTAGAGTGTTGAATAGCCAATACTTGGCTTTTACCTGCCGGAAGAGAACTAAAAAGCCTGTTCTGCTCACCATTTTCTGGCTATATCCGAGCCTTATCAGTTATTTACTGCCATTTGAACGACCCTGCAGGTGGTCAAATCAGCCTTCTGCCGCCTGCTGGTTGCAGGGAAGTTCCATATTGACCACCCCCTCTTCCATTTGCACATCGATCTTGAAGCCAAGCCGTTTGGCGAGGTTGACCATGCCACGATTGCTGGGCATGGTCATGCCGGATAGCTGGCCAATCCCCTGCTCTTTGGCGTAGCGGATGATCTTCTCCATCATCAATTTGCCGAGCCCCACCCCTTTCAAGTCCGATCGCACCAGAATGGCAAACTCGGCATCGCTCTGGTCTGGGCTCGAAATGGCGCGTACCACGCCGAGGATCTGATCCTGCAGCTCGCCATCTTGCCCCACAGCCACGAAGGCCATCTCCCGGTCGTAATCGATCTGGGTCATGCGAGCCAGCTCTTCATGGCCCAGCTCGCCCACATCGGCAAAGAAGCGTTTGTACCTGTCTTCATCGGAGACCTGCAGCACGAACTGCTTGTGAGCCGGTTCATCTTCCGGCTGGATCGGGCGCAGCAGGATATGGCGCTGATCTTTAAGCCAGGCTCCCTCCTCCAGTTCGGTAGGATAGGGGCGGATAGCCAGTCGGTTGCTGGCCGGGAGGGCGGGGTCAGTCAGTGTGAGGCTGGCATCCAGTACCACCATCTCGGCACCGCACGCTTGTAGCGGGTGCAGGTCCAGCTCCTGAATCTCCGGAAAGGCGAGCAATAGCTCTGAGAGCTGGCAAAGCACTTGGCCCAAGGCATCGATATCCAGTCGTTCCGGCGTGGCCTGTTCGCGGATCTTGCGGCTCTTGAGGGCGCCGATGATCTGGTAACGGGCCAGCGCCTGATTGAGCGGCGGTAGCGCCGCGACCATCTCCTGCGGTTCGGCGCCCGACTCGCCTAGTAGGATGACGGGGCCAAAGATGGCGTCTTGCTGGATACGTACCCGTAACTCCAGGCCGCCGCTGCGGCGAGCCATCCGCTGCACCAGCAAGCCTTCGATGCGGGCGCCTGGATCATGCTGTTTGACCCTGTCCAGAATGGCATCGGCAGCCTGTGCTACTTCGGCCGAGGTGCGCAGATTGAGCACCACACCGTGTACGGCGGACTTGTGCAGGATATCGGGCGAGCGCAGTTTTACCGCTACTGGATAGCCGATCTGCTCGGCGGTGAGGGTCGCCTCGATGGCGTCGGTGACGATCCAGGTGGGCAGGGTCGAGAGACCGGCGGCTTGCAAAATCGGGTGCACCAGATGGGTATCCAGCCTCAGCTGTTTGCGGTCTTGCGCCTGGCGGATCAGCTGCTGGCACAGATCGACATTGAGCTGGTTGCCATGCAGGGATGCCGGTGTCTCCATCAACTGCTTCTGGTTGCGGCGGTATTCCACCATGTGCATGAAGGCGGCCATGGCGCTTTCCGGCGTGCGGTAGGTCGGGAAACCCGCCTCGGTAAAGAGTTTTCGCCCCTCCTGCGCCGAGTATTCACCCGCCCAGTTGGTGAGGATGTTGAAACGGCGCGCTCTGGGGTGCTGTTTCAGATGGGCAATAAGATGGCTGGCCAGCGGCGCGCTAGGTGCCGTGAGCGAGGGTGCGTGGATGATCAGGATGGCGTCGATGCCATCTTCCTGCAACACGTTGTCCAGCGCCTCCTGATAGGTGGTGATGGTAGCATCGCTGCCAATATCGAGCGGCGGGCGAGCCAGCTTGCCGCCCCGCTCCAGCAGCACATCCACCGCCATATTGGCCAGCCCGCGACCGTTGGAGATGATGGCGAGCCGCTCTCCCTTGAGGGTCATGGAGTGGCTCAAGGTTTCTACCGCGGCAAACAGTTCGTGGGTATCCCGTACCCGCAACATGCCGGCGCGGCGGATGGCGGCATCATAGACGTTGTCGAGACCGTGGGCCGGTTCGTGGCGCCCGCTTTTCAGCACCAGGATCGGCTTGTTGCGCGAGGCTGCCCGCGCAGCCGAGAGAAAGTGGCGGGCGTCGTGCAACTTGTCCATGTAGATCAAGATGGCGCGGGTGACGCTGTCGCGGGAGAGCTGATCCAGCAGCTGGCCGAAGTCGATGTCGCAGTGATCGCCAAGGGAGATAAAGGCGGAAAAGCCCAGCTCATGCTGCTTGGCCCAATCCAGAATGGTGGTGCTGACGGCGGCGGATTGCGACAGAAAGGCGACCTGCCCCGGCTTGGCGGCAGTGGGTGAAAAGCTGGCGTTGATCCCCTGGCCGGGCAGCAGCATTCCCATGCTGTTGGGGCCGAGCAGGCGAATGCCGTATTGTTGGCAGACCCGTTTCAGCTCCAGTCGCTCCTCGGGGGAAAAGTCGGCGGCCAGTATGATGGCCGCCCCTGCGCCCTTCTGGCCGAGCGCTTCCAGCAATGGCAAGACCCGCTCCCGCCTGGTGCAGATGATGGCGAGATCCGGGGTCAGCGGCAGGCTGGCGATATCGGGATAGGCTAGCACGCCGGCGATGGCCTTGTTGCGCGGGGTTACCGGGAGGATGGGCCCTTTGAACTGGCCCGCCAGCAGGTGGCGCACGATCACATGGCCCGCCTTGAGCGGGTCGGTCGAGGCGCCGATCACGGCGATTGAGTGGGGTTTGAACAGCCGATCCAGACCGCTTGCTTTCATGGGCACTCCCGACAAAAGGGGGAAGATACCAGTCTAATACGCCTTTGCTACGGGTTCTGTGACCGGATCCTGATCACCGTTTGTTGAGGGCATTGGCACGCAGATAAAAGCGCAGTTCGCCCTGCACCCGGCGAATGGCTCCCAGGTGGCGTTCCTGTAGATAGATATCCTGCTCCCGATCGAGCGCCGTGCTGGGCACCCCCATGCTTTGCAGATACTCGTCAAACAGGGTTGAACCCTTGATCTCTACCAGATGCTGTTTCATGGCTCTCCTCCCTGCGCCTTGGTGTTTGTTGATGAATGCCTAGTCTGCGATGACCTGCCGGGTTTGCCTATTGTCACTTTTGACACGAGATTTGACACGAGAGCGCTCACACATCTTTCAGAGAGGGCGCCGTTGAGGTGCTGGCTGACGTTATAGTATGGCGAGGAGCATGAGGCACGGATGGTGCGCAGGATGATCAGAGTCTGGTGGTGGTGCATGGCACTGTGGACGGTTGGCGTATCGGCAACCGAGCAGCCTATCCGCGCCTGGAATCTGCTGCTGGATCACCCCAACCCCGCCGTCGTCCAGTTGCTGCGCCTCTCCCTCGATCTCACCGTGCCCGAATATGGCCCCTACCAGTTGGTTTCCAGCCCGCAAATGGAGCAGGGGCGGGCGGTGAAGGAGCTGCGCAGCGGCGAGCTGGTTCAGGTCGGTGTTTTTGCCCCCGATGGTGAGCGAGAACGGGAGTTGCTGGCAATCCACATTCCGCTGGCCAAGGGGCTGCTGGGATGGCGGGTGTGTCTGGTTCGGCAGGGGGATGAGGGGCGTTTTGCCGAGATCGGATCGTTGGCGGACTGGCATCGCGCCGGGCTCTCCATCGGCCAGCACAGATCCTGGCCAGACACCCAGTTGCTGCGGGCTAACGGCCTCAAGGTGACGGTGGGCAATCTTTATGAGGCGCTCTTCAACATGCTGCGCAAGAAGCGCTTTGACTGCTTCCTGCGTTCGGTCATCGAGATCGAGGATGAGCTAAGGCAGCATCCGGATCTCGCCATCGAGTCCCGTCTGGTGTTTCGCTATCCGCTGGCGTTGCTCTTCTTTGTCTCGCCAAAATATCCGGAGCTGGCCCAGCGTATCGAGCTTGGCCTGCTGCGGGCGCGGCAGTCTGGTGCTTTTGACCGGGTCTTTGAAGAGGGATTTGGCAGCACCATTCGGCGGCTGAAACTGGATGAGCGGGTGCGCCTCGAGCTGCACAACCCCGACTTGCCGCTGCCCAGGCGCATCATGATGGCCGATCCGGCCCTTATCTATAATCCGGTATCAGCGCAGTGAACCCTGATTCTGCGCGGTATCCCAGAAGGCGCGGATCAGCGGTTCTTCCAGCCGCTTCTTGAGCACCCCGATCCCCACATCAAATGGCTTGAAGGCTGGCTTGAGGTCGATGATCCGCACCTTGTCACCGAGCGGGCTGTGGTCGATTACCGCCGCAGGTACCAATCCTACGCCACAGCCGAGCGCCACCATGGCGACAATCCCCTCGTTACCCGCCACTTCGGCATAGATGTTGGGCGCTATCCCCTTGTTGCGAAACCACTGATCGCTGCGTTTGCGGGCCAGCCCCTGCTCGGAGAGGATGACTGGCAGCTGCTCCCAATCCGGCTCCCCCTGGCGGAACCACTGGTTCAGCTGTGGGGCATTGCGCGGCGCAATAAAGACCAGCGGCACCAGCTGCAGGCTGGCGAACTCCAGCTTGGCGGGCAGGGCATCGGGGCGAGCGGCGATGGCGAGATCGGCCTCGTCGGCCAGGATTTTGTCCACCGCCAGCGCCGGGTCGCCGGTCTCCAGCTTGATCTCCAGCTGGGGGTAGCGGCGGCGAAAGCGCTCCAGCACCTCGGGCAGCAGAAAGTAGCTGGCAGTGACCGAGCAGAACACCCGCAGCCGCCCCTGCAGCGGTTCATCGCTGCGTTTGAGCTCCTGTTTGAGCTGACGCCACTCCTGCAACAGGCCGCCGCCAAACTCCCGCAGCTTCTCGCCGGCGGGGGTAAGCCGCACCGAGCGGTTGTCCCGCTCGAACAGGATGCAGCCGGTCTCCTGCTCCAGCCGCTGGATCGCGCGACTCAGGGTGGAGGGGCTGACCGCCATGGCATCGGCGCTCTTGCCGAAGTGGAGGGAGTCGGCGAGGTGGAGAAACAGCTCGAGATTGCGAAGGTCCATCTTTCAGCTCCTGGCGCGGCATGTGTGCCCGATATCCAGCGGTTGGCGGCTTGTTTCTGCCATCTCGCGGTACATTCAGCAGGCGATTATGAAGGGTTAACGTTTCAGTTATTGCAACGTACTATTTCGAATATATCAGTTCAGGCAATAAGTGTCCCGCGCTATAGTGGTTCAGACAACGCCGCTATCCGGCATGGAATCAATCGAACGGAGCAATCACCATGGCTAACTATTTCAACACCTTGAACCTGCGTCAGCAGTTGGCCCAACTGGGCAAGTGTCGTTTCATGCAGCGCGAAGAGTTCGCGGACGGCTGCAACGTGCTGAAGGGCAAGAAGGTGGTGATTGTGGGCTGTGGTGCCCAGGGTCTGAACCAGGGTCTGAACATGCGCGACTCCGGGCTGGATATCTCCTACGCCCTGCGCAAGGCCGCCATCACCGAGAAGCGCGCCTCCTGGCAGAAGGCTACCGACAACGGCTTCGCGGTCGGCACCTATGAAGAGCTGATCCCGACCGCCGATCTGGTGCTCAACCTGACTCCGGACAAACAGCACTCCGACGTAGTGAAAACTGTGATGCCGCTGATGAAGCAGGGCGCCGCGCTGGGCTACTCCCACGGCTTCAACGTGGTGGAAGAGGGTCAACAGATCCGCTCCGACATCACCGTCGTGATGGTTGCGCCCAAGTGCCCGGGGACCGAAGTGCGTGAAGAGTACAAGCGTGGCTTTGGTGTGCCGACCCTGATCGCCGTTCACCCTGAAAATGACCCGAAAGGCGAAGGCATGGCCATCGCCAAGGCGTGGGCCTCTGCCACCGGCGGCGACCGTGCCGGGGTGCTGGAATCCTCCTTCGTGGCGGAAGTGAAATCCGATCTGATGGGCGAGCAGACCATCCTCTGCGGCATGCTGCAGGCCGGTTCCCTGCTCTGCTACGACAAGCTGGTTGCCGAAGGGACAGACCCGGCCTACGCCGGCAAGCTGATCCAGTTCGGCTGGGAGACCATCACCGAAGCCCTGAAGCAGGGTGGCATCAGCCTGATGATGGACCGCCTCTCCAACTCGGCCAAGCTGCGCGCCTTCGAGCTCTCCGAGCAGCTCAAGACCCTGATGCGCCCGCTGTTCGAGAAGCACATGGACGACATCATTGCCGGTGAGTTTTCCCGCGGCATGATGGCCGACTGGGCCGAAGACGATGCCAAGCTGTTCGGCTGGCGCGAAGAGACCGGCAAGTCCGCCTTCGAAAACGCCCCGGCGTTCGCTGGCAAGATTGCCGAGCAGGAGTACTTCGACAATGGCGTTGTGATGGTGGCCATGGTCAAGGCGGGTGTCGAGCTGGCGTTCGAGACCATGGTGGCTTCCGGTATCTACGAGGAATCTGCCTACTACGAATCCCTGCACGAGCTGCCGCTGATCGCCAACACCGTTGCCCGCAAGCGCCTGTACGAGATGAATGTGGTTATTTCCGACACCGCTGAGTACGGTAACTACCTGTTCGCCAACGCCGCTGTGCCGTTGCTGCGCGAGCACTTCATGCCGACCCTGAAAGCGGGCGATCTGGGTGCCAGCAAGGCGGAAGGGCAGAGCGTGGATAACCTGGCGCTGCTGGCGGCCAACGAAGCGACTCGCAACCACCCGATCGAAAAAATCGGTCAGGTACTGCGCGGCTACATGAAGGATATGAAACGCATCGCTGTTGGCGGTTAAGCCTGCATCGAGCTGGATGATGAAGGGGCGGGGATGACGATCCCCGTCGCCGGTCGGACTGGACACCCGCTCGGCCAGCCAGAAAAATCAGCCTGACAGTCATAAAAAAGCCCCGCTCATCGAGCGGGGCTTTTGCATTCAGAAAGGCCCGATAAATCAGGCTTTCCACGCTTTCCAGGTGTTGATCAGACCGTTGGTGGAGCAGTCGTGGCTGGTGACAGCCTCGTTGTTGCCCAGCTCCGGCAGGATCTTGTTGGCCAGCTGTTTGCCCAGCTCCACGCCCCACTGGTCGAAGCTGAAGATGTTCCAGATTGCGCCCTGTACGAAGATCTTGTGCTCGTACATGGCGATCAGGGCACCCAGGGTTTTCGGGGTCAGGCTCTTGAACAGGATGGAGTTGGTCGGGCGGTTGCCTTCGAACACCTTGAACGGCACCAGATCCTTGACCTGCTCCAGCGTTTTGCCAGCAGCCAGGAACTCGGCTTCAACCTCTTCCTTGCTCTTGCCGAAGGCCAGTGCCTCGGTCTGGGCGAAGAAGTTGGCCAGCAGTTTCGGATGGTGGTCACCGATCGGGTTGTGGCTGATGGCCGGCGCCAGGAAGTCACAGGGGATCAGCTTGGTGCCTTGATGGATCAGCTGGTAGAAGGCGTGCTGGCCATTGGTGCCCGGCTCACCCCAGATGATGGGGCCAGTCTGGTAGTCAACCGGCTTGCCGTTGCGATCCACGTACTTGCCGTTGGATTCCATGTTGCCCTGCTGGAAGTAGGCAGGGAAGCGGTGCATGTACTGATCGTACGGCAGGATGGCTTCGGACTCGGCACCGTAGAAGTTGTTGTACCACAGGCCGATCAGCGCCAGCAGCACCGGCACGTTCTGCTCATAGGAGGCAGTGGCGAAGTGCATGTCCATCTCGAAAGCGCCTTGCAGCAGGGCTTCGAAGTTCTCGAAACCGACAGACAGGGCGATGGGCATGCCGATGGCAGACCAGGAGGAGTAGCGGCCGCCAACCCAGTCCCAGAACTCGAACATGTTGTTGGTGTCGATGCCGAACTCGGCCACGGCCTTGCCGTTGGTGGAGAGGGCCGCGAAGTGCTTGGCAACGTGGGCCTTGTCACCGGCGATCTTGATGAACCAGTCGCGAGCGGTAAGGGCGTTGGTCATGGTCTCCTGGGTAGTGAAGGTCTTGGAGGCCACCAGGAACAGGGTGGTTTCCGGATCGATCTTCTTCAGGGTCTCGGCGATGTGAGTGCCATCGACGTTGGAGACGAAGTGCATCTGCAGGTGGTTTTTGTAGGGACGCAGTGCCTCGGTGATCATTACCGGGCCGAGATCGGAGCCACCGATACCGATGTTGACCACGTGCTGGATCGCTTTGCCGGTGTAGCCTTTCCACTCGCCGGAGATGATCTTCTCGCAGAAGCCCTTCATCTTGGCCAGTACGGCATTCACTTCCGGCATAACATCCTTGCCGTCGCACTCGATGGGGCGGTCGGAGCGGTTGCGCAGGGCCACGTGCAGTACGGAGCGCCCTTCGGTCATGTTGATCTTGTCGCCATTGAACATGGCATCGATCGCGCTGCGAAGATCGGTCTCTTTGGCCAGATCAACCAGCAACTTGAGGGTTTCTTCGGTGATCAGGTTCTTCGAGTAATCAACCAGGATGTCGCCGCCGAAGGTAAGGGAAAACTTGTCAAAGCGCTTCGGGTCCTGCGCGAACAGATCCTTGAGTCGAGTCTCTTTGTTTGCTGCAAAGTGGGCTTCCAGTGCCTGCCAGGCCTGGGTTTGGGTTGGATTGATATTTTTCATAGGATTCCTGAAATGCCAAGTTGTGTTTGAACCTTGCAGGCAAGGTCCCGCCAAACCTTATTATCCGAGCATTATAGCGAGCCGATCGGGCGGCCCGTGTAACAGATTTTTACCGATTGTCTTTTACTGCAATGGGTCACTGCCGGGAGCATACAACCAGAACATTGGGATTATGTGTCACGAAAGCAAGGCGGATCTTGCGCTTGCTCATGATTGGGGCCACCCCGATAGCCTGAAATTGTTTTCATCCGGTTGGCGTGGTTATGCACCGACATGGCCATGGGCTGGGGCCAGAAACGACAATGCCAGCCCGAAGGCTGGCATTGTCTGTTGCAGCAGAACCGCGATCACGCCTGCGGTTTTTGCATGTGCATCACCATCTGCGGGAAGGGAATTTCGATGCCTTCGGCATCAAAGGTCAGTTTCACCTTCTCGTGGAAGTCGAACCAGACACCCCAGTAGTCAGCGGTTTTCACCCAGGGGCGCACCACGATATTGACCGAGGAGTCGGCCAGCGCGGCAACGGCGATGGTAGCGGCCGGATCTTTCAGGATGCGCGGCTCTTCGCTTACCAGACGCTCGAGGATCTGTTTGGCCTTGCGCAGGTCAGAGCCGTAGCCGATGCCAAAGGTCATATCGACGCGGCGGGTATCCATGCGCGAGTAGTTGACGATGGTGCCGTTGAGGATGGCGGAGTTCGGGACTACCACCATCTTGTTGTCACCTGAGGTGAGGGTAGTGGTAAAGAGCTGAACGGACTGCACGACACCCGCGGTGCCCGCCACTTCGATAAACTCGCCCGCCTTGATGGGGCGGAAGATGATCAGCAGGAAGCCGGCAGCGAAGTTGGAGAGCGAGCCTTGCAGCGCCAGACCGATGGCCAGACCGGCGGCACCGATAATGGCGACGAAGGAGGCGGTCTGCACCCCGACACGGCCCAGCGCGGCGATCACCACGAACACCAGAATGGCGTACTTGAGGATGCTGCCGACGAAGTGGGTGACGGTGGTGTCCAGCTTGCGGGCCTGCATCACCTTGACCACGCCACCGCTGATGAGGTTGGCGGCGATATAGCCGACCAGCAGGGTCAGCAGGGCGGCGGCGATATTGACGCCGTATTCGATCAGCAGTCCCTGATTATTGACCAGCCAGGTCTGCGCTTCGGTAATGATTTCGGGTTCCATAGGATGTCCTGTCAGGTTCTAAAAGGTTTATGGTGGATGAATCTAACACCGCAGCGCGACAGTACGGGTCGCATCTGGTACTTCTTTTCTGCCATAAAAACCTGACACAAAAAAGAAGGGAGGCCAAAGCCTCCCTTCTTTTTGCTGAATGACGCGAAAAAAACATCAGCTCTGCAGCAGCTGGCTGCGGATAAATTGCCACTGATCTTCAAAACCGGCGGTCGGCTTGAGCTTGAACTCGGAGCGCACGAACTGGCTGATGCGGCCTTCGGTGTAGGCCAGCAGCAGATTGGCAAGCATGGTCTCGTCGAGCTGGAAGCCTTGACCCTCGCGCAGCCGCTTCTCGCGCAGCACCTGTTTGATCTGGGTCTCCAGCTTGTCGAACAGGATGCTGATGCGATCCCGCAGCCGATCGTGCTCACCCAGCAGGGCGTCGCCATTGAGGATGCGGGTAATGCCGGGATTGCGCTCGGCGAACACCAGCAGCAGCTGCAGGATATGGTGGCAGCGCGCCATGGTGTCCTTCTCTTCCGCCATGATCAGATTGACCCGTGACAGCAGGGAATCCTCGATAAAGTCGATCAGCCCCTCGAACATCCGCGCCTTGCTGGGAAAATGTCGATAGAGGGCTGCTTCAGAGACGCCGACCTCGGCCGCCAGACGGGCCGTGGTGATACGCTGACCCGGACTGGTTTCCAGCATATGGGCGAGCGCCTGCAGGATCTGATCGCGCCGACTCTGTTTCTGATTACTGCTTGCCATGGATTCCCCTAAAAAAAACAATGGCTTGATTCTATTATTAGGCACCGCCCATCGGGCTGGTGTGGTCTGTTATTGGCGACCAGAAGAACCAAAACCGCCTTCACCCCGTTCGCTCTGATTGAACTCATCGACCAGTTGGAAGCTGGCCTGAACTACCGGCATGATCACCAGCTGGGCGATGCGCTCGCCGGGTTGCATGGTGAACTCATCCTTGCCGCGGTTCCAGACCGAGACCATCAGCTGACCCTGGTAATCGGAATCGATCAGACCGACCAGGTTGCCCAGCACGATGCCGTGCTTATGGCCGAGGCCGGAGCGGGGCAGAATGGTGGCACACAGACCCGGATCCTGGATGTGGATGGCCAGACCGGTCGGCACCAGGGTGGTATCACCCGGAGCCAGAGTCAGCGGCGCATCCAGTAGTGCGCGCAGATCCATGCCGGCAGAGCCCGGTGTGGCGTAGGCGGGCAGCGGGTACTCGGTACCGATACGGGCATCCAGAATCTTCAGTTCAATTTGTGTAGTCATGAATCGCTTTTTCAGTTGGATCTTGTATTGGCGCCCCTCTTGGCAAGGCGGGGCGCCGTGAGTCTTGTTCTTTCGGGACGCTCAGTGCCGGTAGTGGCGCGCAATCAGGGCGATCAGGTGACGGGCCAGCGTCAGCTTGTCGGCCAGCGGCAGCGGGGCCTGGCCCCCTTGCCAGAACACGGTCAGGGCGTTGTCATCGGCGTTGAAGCCTTGCCCCTCGCGGGACACATCGTTGGCGGCGATCATGTCCAGCCGCTTACGCTGCAACTTGTCGAGGGCGTATTGTTCCACATCCACGGTTTCGGCGGCAAATCCGACGGTGAAGGGTTTGTCTGAAAGGGCACCGACGGCCGCGATGATGTCGGGGTTTTTCACCAGCTTCACCACCATCTGGTCGGTGTCGCCGGTCTTCTTGATCTTCTGGCTGGCGACCTGTTCGGGGCGGTAGTCGGCTACCGCCGCGCAGCCGATGAAGAGGTCGCACTTGCCGACCCGGCTCATCACCGCCTGATGCATCTGCTCGGCGCTCTCGACATCGATGCGGGTGACTCCAGCAGGTGTAGCCAGCGTCACCGGGCCGCTCACCAGCGTCACTTCGGCGCCCGCTTCACGGGCAGCTCGGGCGATGGCGTAGCCCATCTTGCCGGAGCTGTGGTTGCTGATGTAGCGCACCGGATCCAGTGCCTCGCGGGTTGGACCTGCGGTGAGCAGCAGCTTGACGCCTGCCAGCAAGGGCTCGGCGGCCAGCTGCTGACAGCAGCGATCCACCAGTTCGAGGGGGTCCAGCATCCGCCCCGGGCCCACATCGCCACAGGCTTGGCTGCCAGCATCCGGCCCCCACAGCAGAATGCCGCGGCTGGCCAGGGTCTTGAGGTTGGCCTGGGTGGCGGCGTTGAGATACATCTGCTGGTTCATTGCTGGTGCCAGCGCGATGGGCGCCGGAGTGGCCAGACAGAGGGTGGTCAGCAGTTCGTCGGCCATGCCTGCTGCCATCCGCGCCATCAGGTTGGCGCTGGCGGGGGCGATCAGTACCAAATCGGCCCACTTGGCCAGTTCGATATGGCCCATGCCCGCTTCGGCAGAGGGATCCAGCAGGCTGTAGGCCACCGGATGACCGGAGACCGCCTGCAGGGTCAGCGGGGTGATGAACTCCTTGGCGGAGCGGGTCATCACCACCCGCACTTCGGCGCCCTGATCTTTCAGGCGGCGTACCAGCTCGGCACTCTTGTAGGCGGCGATCCCGCCACTGACACCCAACAGGATGCGTTTATCGGCCAATCTCATCTGCTGTTTCTCTATCCGGCTCATTCTGACTGGTCGGCTAAGATACCACAGGCAATGGATGACGACAGGGGTTGGCATCAAGGGGTGTGGTCGGGCGCGCGCAATTTTTTGCTATGTTTTTTCTCAACAGGGATGAGGGAGAGACAAATGAGCATCAAAGAGTGGCCGGAAGATGAACGCCCCAGAGAGAAGCTGCTGCGTCAGGGGCCCATGGCGCTCTCCGATGCCGAGCTGCTCGCCATCTTTCTGCGCACCGGCGTCAATGGCCTGAGTGCAGTGGATCTTTCACGTAATCTATTGAATCAATTCGGCTCTTTGCGCAGCTTGCTGGGCGCGGATCAACGGGCATTCTGCGAGGCGCACGGCCTTGGCCCGGCCAAATATGCCCAGTTGCAGGCGGTGCTGGAGATGGCCAGACGCCATCTGGCCGAGCAGCTGCAACGGGGTGATGCCCTCACCTCGCCCCAGCTGACCCGCGACTATCTGCAGGCCCAGTTGCGGGATCGGCCACGCGAGGTGTTTGCCCTGCTGTTGCTCGACAATCAGCACAGAGTCATTCAATTTGTTGAGCTTTTTTTCGGCACCATCGACTCGGCTAGCGTCTGGCCAAGAGAAATCGTGCAGATCGCGCTCAAACATAATGCAGCCGCGGTGATTCTGGCGCATAATCACCCGTCCGGCGTCGCCGAGCCCAGTAGGGCCGACCGCCAGATCACGGATCGGATCACGGCCGCTTTGGCCCTGATCGATATCAGAGTGCTGGATCACTTGGTGATCGGTGATGGCATCACGGTTTCTTTTGCCGAGCGCGGTTGGCTATAACTGTGCTCTGGCACCGTATTAGTTGATCTTTGATCACGGATGCTGTATAAAATGCCGCCTTCTGTTTGCCCCGCAATCGAAGGCCAGCGGGGCAGATATTTGCTCGAGCAATGAAGTAAGATTTGGAGAGACTGACATGTCTAGAGTATGCCAAGTAACCGGCAAGCGCCCGGCAGTTGGTAACAACCGTTCGCACGCTAACAACGCCACCAAGCGTCGTTTCCTGCCGAACCTGCACACTCACCGTTTCTGGGTTGAGAGTGAAAAACGCTTCGTAAGCCTGCGCGTATCCGCAAAAGGCATGCGTATCATCGACAAGCGTGGCGTTGAAGTGGTTCTGGCTGAACTGCGCGCCAGCGGTGTTAAGGTATAAGGAATTAGATCATGGCTAAAGGTATTCGCGAGAAAATTCGCCTGAACTCCAGCGCCGGTACTGGTCACTTCTATACCACTACCAAAAACAAGCGCACCATGCCCGAAAAAATGGAGATCAAAAAGTTTGATCCCGTTGTTCGTCAGCATGTGATCTACAAGGAAGGCAAAATCAAGTAATTACTTGATGCTGCATTCCCAAAAACCCGGCTTCGTGCCGGGTTTTTTTATGCGCCGAATTCAGTACACTGCCGGTTCAAAGGGAGGCTTGCCATGTTCAAATTGAGCCGCAAAGGCTGGAATAACGTGATCATTGTGGTGGTGCTGATCGTGATCACCCTGTTGCATCGTATGGAGACTGCCCAGCAGGAGAACAGCGCCAAGCGCGCTCGCCCCTTGCTGTCGGATGCGGCCGTGGTGCTCACCTGGCAGGGGCCGAGCTGGCAGATTGAGCGGATTGGTCAGGGCTGGCGCAGCGTGCCGGATCTGGGACTCGACACGGCTCAGCTGGATGCCCGGCTGGCGCGCTGGCAGAGCTGGTTGCTGCCCCCCGGCGAGGTGGTGCGCGGCACCCCGGTGGCCATCAAGGTGTGGATTGCCGGCCAGAGCGATCCGGTCGAGATCGGCCTCTATCAGAACAGCGGCCAATATGGCGCCCAGCTGCCCTCCGGTCTCTGGCTCGCCCTCACTGCCGAACAGTATCGCGATCTGCTGCGTCCTGCTCCCTGAGTTCCTTTTCCTTGCGAGGTGCCCATGCCCGAATTGCCAGAAGTTGAAGTCAGTCGTCAGGGGATCTCCCCCTGGCTCACCGGTATCAAGGTGACGCGCGTGGTGGTGCGGGATGGCCGCCTGCGCTGGCCGATCCCCGGTGAGATTCAGGAGCTGGTGGACCTCACCATCCATCGGGTGCGTCGCCGTGCCAAATACCTGCTGCTGGAGACCGATTTCGGCACCGCCATCCTTCATCTGGGGATGTCCGGCAGCCTGCGGGTGCTGGATATCGGCACGCCAGCCGAGAAGCACGACCACGTGGATATCGAGCTGGAGAATGGCAAGCTGCTGCGGCTCAACGATCCGCGCCGCTTCGGCGCCCTGCTTTGGACTCGCGAACCGGCCGAAGCCCACGCGCTGCTCGCCAAGCTGGGGCCAGAGCCGCTCACCGATGCCTTCAGTGCTGATTACCTGCAGGGGCGCGCCAAGGGGCGCAGCACTGCCATCAAGCAGTTCCTGATGGACAATCAGGTGGTGGTCGGGGTGGGCAACATCTACGCCAACGAGGCGCTCTATGCTGCCGGCATTCACCCCAAACGGGCGGCGGGCAATATCAGCGCCGAGCGGTTGGGAACCCTGGTGGCCGAGATCAAGCGGGTGTTGGCCGAGGCGATTCGCCAGGGCGGCACCACTCTCAAGGATTTCACCAGTGCCGACGGCAAGCCGGGCTATTTCGTGCAGCAGTTGCAGGTTTATGGCCGTGGCGGTCAGCCCTGTTTCCACTGTCACACCCTGCTGACCGAGACAAGAATGGGCCAACGCACCACGGTTTTTTGCAGTCATTGCCAGCGCTGAGCGCACTTTTTGCCCCGATCCGGGGGAAGTTGTAACAGCGTATTTCCACTCTGTTGAAGATTTGCACAGCTGTCACTAGTATCCCGACCGTTCAGGCGGTTTGAGAATATAAAAATGACAGTTAAATCAATAGACTGGGAATATTTATCCCGGCAGGAGCGCTATTGCGCAAAATCCATGGCCCGCTTCCTCTACCCCGAGGGGTGTGACCGGAAAACCTTCAATCGCGGCAAGTTCGTGCTGCGCAGCCTGCTCTATCGCAAGTCGCTGAGCCGGGTCTTCAGCCTGTTTCAGTGCGACTCGCTCAAGGCACTTCCAGCGGTCTATCCCGAGCTGCTCGACAAGCCGATGCGACCCTATCGCTTCGCCTGTGCCAGCGCCCGTGAGCGGGCCGAGATGCTGGAAAATCACTATCGGTTGCTGCTGGAGTGCTACCCGCAGCTGATCGACCCGCTCTATCTGGGCGAGGGGATCGCGCTGGGATACTATCCCCAGAGCGGCTGCCGCATTCTGCTGCGCCACGATGGCACCTTCCGCCGCGAGGCCGAGCTGGCGCTCTCCATCGTCAACGGGGAGGGGCAGCGCCTCTACAGCTGCGCCTTTTCGCTGGCGGGCAGCGTGGATCGTTTGATTCTGATGATCGGTTCCATGCAGGGGCCGGAGCCTGCGGTCGACAATGCCCAGGATCGGGTGCGCGAGCTGACCAAAGAGGGACACGGCCTGCGGCCCAAATCTCTGCTGGTGCAGCTGGTGCTGCAACTGGCGCAGGCCATGGGGGCGGCAGAGGTGCTGGCGGTGCGTAAGCGGGCCCACGTGTTTCAGGCCAAGCGCTACAGCAGCAAGCAGAAAGCCAATTTGCAGGCCGATTATGACGAGCTGTGGCAGGAGTTCGACGCCCGGGATGTGGATGCCAACTTCGTCGCCCTGCAAGCCCAGCCGCGCAAGCCGCTGGAGGAGATCGCCTCCAAGAAGCGGGCCATGTATCGGCGCCGCTACGAGTGGCTCGATCTGCTGGTGAAGGAGATGAATGAGCGGTTTGCCCGTCAGTAACCGGCAAGCAGGCTGACCTCTTCATTGCGAGAGAGAAACAACAAGGGCTACCCGTGGGTAGCCCTTGTTCGTTTCTGCCAATCAGGGGAGGGATTAGCGCTGTTGCTGTTTGGCTGCGATGGCCTGGGCCACCACGGGATCGACAAACTGACGAATGTCGCCACCGTGCAGCGCCACCTCTTTCACCAGAGTGGAGGAGATAAAGGAGTTCTCCTCCGCCGGGGTGAGGAAGACGCTCTCCAGCTCCGGCATCAGGCGGCGGTTCATATTGGCCAGCTGAAACTCGTACTCGAAGTCGGAGACGGCGCGCAGGCCGCGGATAAGCACGTTGGCCTGATGCTCTTTGGCGAAATCGACCAGCAGGCCGGAGAAGCCCACCACCTTGACGTTGGGAAGCGTGCTGGTCACTTGCTGGACAAGCTGGACACGTTCTGCCAGATCGAACAGCGGGCGCTTGCTCGGGCTGTTGGCGACCCCGACCACCACCTCGTCAAACAGCTTGGCGGCCCGGCCGATGAGATCGGCGTGGCCATTGGTAACGGGATCAAAAGTCCCGGGATAAATTACCCTGGTAGTCATCTTTGCGGTCCTGCAACCTGGAAATTTGGTCGCATTATAAGGTCGTCGCTTGAGAATAGCAGTGCATCAGGCAAGAATACGCCATCGCGCATCAAGCCTCCTTGCATTGGTGACAGGGAGCAAAGGGATTTTTTATGAAACGTATTCTGGTCGTTCGCAATGACAAGATTGGTGACTTCATGCTGGCGTGGCCTAGCTTCGCCATGCTCAAAGGCTCCATGGAGTGTCATGTGACTGCCCTGGTTCCGGCCTACACGGCGCCGCTGGCCCGGCTCTGCCCCTGGATTGACGAGGTGATCATCGATCCGGGCGTGCGGGCCGACAAGGAGCAACAGCGAGCGCTGCTGGCGCGGATCAAGGCGGCGGCGTTCGACGCGTCCATCTGCCTCTTCTCCAACTCCCGCAACGCCATGCTGGTGTGGAAGGCACACATCCCTTACCGGCTGGCCCCGGCGACCAAGCTGGCGCAGGTGCTCTACAACCAGCGACTGGTACAGCGCCGCTCCCGCTCCCAAAAGCCGGAGTCCGAGTACAACCTGGAGCTGATCCGCCGCTTCCTGGCCGATCAGCAGGTGGCCGTGGTGGAGCCCAAGACCCCCTTCCTGCACTTCGATGACGAGACCCTGCTACAGGTGCGCGAACAGCTGGCACTAAAGCTCAAGCTCGATGCCAGCCGCCCCTGGCTGATGGTGCATGCCGGTAGCGGTGGGTCTGCCAACAACCTCTCCATCGAGCAGTATGCCCGCATCATCATCAAGCTCAATCAGGCCTGCCCCGAGCTGCAGTGCGTGCTGACCGCAGGCCCGGGCGAGGAGAAGATGGCCGAACAGCTGGCGGCCGAGTTGCTGGCCCACGGTGGCAACGGCTGGATCTACCGCTCCAGCGATGGTCTGCCGATGTTCTGTCAGGTGCTGGCCAACGCAGCCCTGTTTATCGCTGGCAGTACTGGCCCGCTCCATATCGCTGGCGCGCTCGATGTGCCGACCATCGGCTTCTTCCCGATGCGCCGCTCCGCTACTCCGCTGCGCTGGAAGCCCCTCAACAGCGAAGGGCGTCACCTCGCCTTCAGCCCGCCGGAGGATAGCGACCATCCTGAGGATATGAGTCAACTCGATCCCAAGACCATGGTGCCGGTGATGGCCCGCTGGGCGGCGCCTTTCTGGCGCAAATAACGTATGCAGCAATGCAAACAGGGCCCCTCGGGGCCCTGTTTCGTATGACGGTTATTCCGGCTGCTGCGGTTGCTGGCGCACCCAGAGGTCGGCGTATTTGACGAAGGTAGAGTGGGCGGAGAGGATCGCCAGCAGCAGCCCCTGCTTGCCATCGAGGAAGCCCGCTTTGAGCAGGTACATCTTGAGGAAGCAGCCAACAGCATGGATCAGCCCCTGACTGAGGGAGCCCTTCTTGCCGCGAGCGGTGCGCTGATCGGCCCAGGCGCGGGCATAACCGGCCGATTTGACCAGATAGTGCTCCAGATCCCGATAGGTGAAGTGGAGCAGGTCGCCATGAATATTGACGATCTTCATGTTGGCCCGTACTTCTACCTTTTCGTGAACCAGCGCCTCGTTGTAGCTGGTGAGCGCCTTGGGATAGAGGCGCAGCACCCGATCCGGATACCAGCCACTGTGGCGGATAAAGCGGCCAAACACCCAGGAGAGGCGCGGGATCGAGTAGATGGTATCGCTGGCCGGATTGGTCATCACGTTGGCTATGGCGGTTTTCAGCTCGGGGGTGAGCCGCTCGTCGGCATCCAGCCACAGCACCCAGTCGGATTGCACGTGGGACTGGGCCAGTCGGCGCTGTTTGCCAAAGCCGGGCCACTTGGCGTTGACGAAGAAGCGGGCCCCAAATTCGGCGGCAATGGCCGGGGTCTCGTCCTGGCTGCCGGAGTCCAGAATGACGATCTCGTCCACCAGTCCATCGAGGGAGGCGAGGCACTTGCGCAGGTTGTCGGCTTCATTCTTGACGATCAGAACGGCAGCCAGAGTCGGTTTTTTCACGAAATGGGGCTCACGGTTATTGCCCGGCTGGCGGGTCGAATGCGTATTGATGGGCCATTCTAACGGAAAAACGGGTCAAAGAGAGAGCCGCCATTGCCCGTTTCTATCAGCTGTTTGCCTGTCTCGTCTCGTCCGGTTGGAGGCGGGGCAGCGCTGGAAAAATGGGGTGACGGCAGCGTCTGCCAAGGATCTTCTGTTATTTATCCAGTCATTCTTGGGGCATAATCTTGCCCAGTGTTGATTAACAGCCGGGCCAGTCCCGAGAGAAGACGCGTAATGAAAATATTGGTGATCGGCCCCTCCTGGGTCGGCGATATGGTGATGTCCCAGAGCCTCTACAAGGCGATCAAGGCCAACCATCCGGAGTGCGAGCTGCACGTGATGGCCCCGGCCTGGTGCTGCGCCCTGCTGGAGCGGATGCCGGAGGTGGACAAGGCGATCACCATGCCCCTCGGCCACGGTGACTTCAAACTGGTGGCGCGCCGCCGCCTCGGCAAGCAGCTGGCGGCGGAGAAGTACGATCAGGCTATCGTCCAACCCAACTCCATGAAGTCGGCGCTGATCCCCTGGTTTGCCCGCATTCCGGTGCGTACCGGCTGGAAGGGCGAGAGCCGCTACGGCCTGCTCAACGACCTGCGCAGCAACAAGTCCGCCTTCCCGCTGATGGTGGAGGGCTATCTGGCGCTCGCCTATCCCAAAGCGCAGATGAAGAGCCGGGCCGATATTCCGACCATTCCGCATCCGGCGCTCCACGTCGATCTGATCAACCAGAGCAAGGCGCTGGAGCGGCTGGGGCTGGATCGCGCCCGCCCGGTGCTGGTGCTCTGTCCCGGCGCCGAGTTCGGCCCGGCCAAGCGCTGGCCGGAGGGGCACTACGCCGTGGTGGCCCAACAGCATCTGGACGAGGGGTGGCAGGTGTGGATCTTCGGTTCCAACAAGGATGTCCCGGTGGCCAATACCATCCGGGATCGGGTCAATCTGCTGACTCGCCCCAACTGCCACGTGCTGGCGGGCAAGACCAGCCTGCACGAGGCGATCGATCTGATGGCGTTGGCCAGCCGGGTCATCTCCAACGACTCCGGCCTGATGCACATCGCCGCTGCCCTCAACCGGCCACTGGTGGGCGTCTATGGCTCCACCTCGCCGCTCTACACCCCGCCGCTGGCGGATCGGGTCGAGATCGTCCACACCGACATCGAGTGTCGCCCCTGCTTCAAGCGCACCTGCAAGTTCGGCCATCTCAAGTGCTTGATCGATCTGGCGCCGGAGCAGGTGGTCGATGCCTGCAAGAAGCTGGAGCAGAGTCAGTAAGATGCCCTACCGTCTGCTCTACAACCTGCTGATCCATCTGGGATTGCCGCTGGCGCTGCTGGCGCTTTACAAGCCGAAGAAGGGCAAGCCCGGCTTTGGCGAGCGCTGGGCCGAGCATCTCGGGCGGCTGCCCGCCACCGGACAGGAGGCGCCGCTCTGGATCCATGCGGTGAGCGTGGGGGAGACGCTGGCCATCACGCCGCTTATTCGCGCCCTCAAGGCGGAGCGGCCCGATTTGCCGATCCTGCTCACCACCACCACCCGCACCGGCGCCGATCAGGCTGCCAAGCTGGGGGAGCTGGTGATCCATCGCTATGCACCGCTCGACTATCCCTGGGCCATTGCGGCATTTCTCGACACCTTCAAGCCGCGCGCGCTCTGGGTGATGGAGACCGAGCTGTGGCCGAACTGGCTGGCCGCCTGTGAGGCGCGCCATTTGCCGGTGACCATCATCAACGCCCGCCTCTCCGAGCGATCCTGCCAGCGTTATGCCCGCTTCCACGGCGCCTTCGACGCCCTGAGCCGACCGCTGACCCATCTGCTTTGCCAGCATCAGGATGATGCCGACCGCTTCGCCCGTCTCGGCATCGATCGTTCGCGGCTGGCGGTGACCGGCTCCATCAAGTTCGACATCCAGTTTGGTGACGAGGTGCAGGCCAAAGGTCGCGCCCTGCGCCAGCAGCTGGGCGCCGAGCGGCCGGTCTGGATCGCCGCCAGCACCCATCAAGGTGAGGACGAGCAGGTGCTGGCCGCCTTCGATCTGCTGCTCAAACGCCATCCCGATGCGCTGCTCATTCTGGTGCCGCGTCACCCCGAGCGGTTCGACCGGGTGGCCGAGCAGTGTGCCCCTTACGGCTGCGTGCGGCGCACCAGTCATGCTGCGGTTGGTGCACAGGATAAGGTCTATCTCGGCGATACCATGGGCGAGCTGCCACTGATGCTGGCGGCGGCCGATGTGGCCTTCGTCGGCGGCAGTCTGGTGAAAATCGGCGGTCATAACCTGCTGGAGCCGGCGGCGCTCGGCAAGCCCTGCCTGACCGGCCCCGCCTACTTCAACTTCAGCGACATCACCCGCCAGCTGGTGGCTCAGGGGGGGGCCGCCATCGTGGCCGATGCCGCCGAGCTGGGCGAGCAGGTGAGCCAGCTGTTTGCCGACGAGAGCACCCGCCGCGAGATGGGCGAGCAGGCCCGCGCCGTGGTGCTGCGCAATCAGGGAGCGCTGGCGCGTACCCTCTCGCACTGCCTCACTGCGCTGGAGAACGACTGAGTTTCAGTCTTTCATACAGCCCGCTATCCATCATCGATGGCCGACCATAAAAAAACGGAGCGCGATGCGCTCCGTTTTGTTTTTGGCGGTGATCGGAATTAGCGAACGATCAGCCCCAGCAGGATGCCGACCACACCGAAGTCGGAGTCGCTGAAGGTGGTGTTGGCGAAGCCGAGGTCGCCCAGCACCGGCAGCAGGAACACCGGCAGAATGGTGAGCAGCAGCAGGCCGTTGGCGAAGGCACCCAAAATGGCGCCGCGACGACCACCGGTGGCGTTGCCGAAGACCCCGGCAGCGGCGCCGACGAAGAAGTGCGGTACCACGCCCGGGATGATGACGGTAAGGCCCATGGCGTAGAGCAGCGCCATCCCCACCAGACCGGCGGCAAAGCTCGACAGGAAGCCGATCAGTACGGCGTTGGGGGCGTAGGGGAAGACGATGGGGCAGTCGAGAGCCGGCTTGGCGTTCGGCACCAGCTTGTCGGAGATCCCCTTGAAGGCCGGTACGATCTCGGCGATGACCATCCGCACACCCTGTAGGATGACGTAGACACCGGCGGCGAAGGTGATGGACTGCATCAGGGAGAACATGAACCAGTGCTTGCCCTTGGCGACGCTGGAGACAAACTCGGGGCCGGCGAAGGCGGAGGTCACCAGGAAGATGATGCCCATGGTGAAGGAGATGGCCACCGGGGTATCGCGCAGGAACAGCAGGCTCTTCGGTACCTGTACATCTTCGCAGCTGTGGGCCTTGTTGCCGAACTTGGCGCCGATCAGGGCGGAGAGCACGTAGGAGCAGGTGGAGAAGTGGCCCAGCGCCACGTCATCGGAGCCGGTGATCTGCTTCATGAAGGGGTGGGCGATGGCCGGGAAGAAGACCATGGCGACACCGACCACCAGACTGCCCACCGCGATCAGCGGCACGCCGCTCATGCCACCGGCGGAGAGGATTACGGCCACCATCATCGACATGAACAGGGTGTGGTGACCGGTCAGGAAGATAAATTTCCACGGGGTCAGACGGGCGATCAGGATGTTCACCAGCATGGCGAAGAACATGATCATCGCCATCTCCTTGCCAAACGAGGTCTGGGCGATGGAGACGATGGCCTCGTTGTTGGGGACGACCCCCTTGATGCCGAAGGCGTGCTGGAAGATGACGGCAAAGTCACCCAGCGAGTTGATCACCAGGGTGGCACCGGCCCCCAGAATGACGAAACCCATGATGGTCTTGACCGTCCCCTTGATGCACTCGGTCACCGGTTTCTTCTGGGCAATCAGGCCGATAAGCGCGATCAGGCCGACCAGCACGGCGGGCTCGGACAGCACGTCAAACATCAGAAAGTTGAAAAATTCCATGGTCAGCTCCTGGCAATGGAAGATGCGGCCCGCAGGCCGCATGGAGGATCCTTAGAGGGCGCCCAGTTCGCGCAGTGCGGTGGCGAGCTTCTCTTTCATCGCGGCCTTGTCGACCATGTTGTCGAGGGCCACCAGACGGCCGTTGACGCCCATGCTCTGTAACTGCTCGGCGATGTCGCGGGTGGCGACAAAGATCTCGGCGGTTTCGCTGCCGGCGGAGGCCAGATCGCGGTGATCCACCTCGGCGGTGACTGCCAGCTCTTTCAGGATGCTCTTGATGCTCATCTCCATCATCAGGCTGGTGCCCAGACCGTGACCGCATACAACCAGAATTTTCATTGTCTCTTCCTCTGTCAGGTGCGCCGTGGCGCAGATCAGTAGCGCGCCAGAATGCGCAGGATGTCGTCTTTGGTGTCGGCCGCGATAATGGCCGCCACGTCCTCTTCATTCATAAACAGCTCGGCCAGCTGGGCGATGGTCTCCACGTGGGAGTTGCTGTCGCTGGCGGCCAGGGTGATCAGCAGCCGGATCGGGTCGTTGCCCTCGGAATCGAAGTTGACACCCTGCTTGATGACGGTCAGCCCCAGACCCAGCCGGTTGACGCCGTCTTCGGGGCGAGCGTGGGGCATCGCCAGACCGGGGCCCAGCACGTAGTAGGGGCCGAGCTCTTCATGAGAGCGAAACAGCGCCGCCACGTAGGAGGGTTCGATGGTGCCATTGGCCAGCAGGGGCGCCGTCGCCAGCTCGATGGCGTGACGCCAGTCGCGGGCTGTGGGTTCGATGCGGATGACATCCTCGGTCAGCAGTTGAGTCAGCATGGTGGTGATCCGGCTAGTTAAGATGGCGCCAATCTATCGATCTTGCGGTGGTGAAACTGTGAAGATGATCGCGAAAGTTAGCGCTATCAGATAGCGCTAACATCAAACTGTGATAGCGCTATCACTTCACCCATTAACGGGAGTCATCTTGCCCCCGTGATCCGGTAAAGAGGGTAGAATCGGCCTTGAGCAAATGGTCAGTGGCGCTCTTTTGCCTTAAAGTGAGCAGCCGCAAGTCGAGGATGGGATGGATGTCAGAAGCAAAGAAGCGCCGTAGCACGGGTCGGGTGACCCTCAACGATGTGGCCCAGCTTGCCGGTGTGGGGGCCATGACGGTTTCCCGTGCCCTGCGCACGCCGGAGATGGTCTCCGACAGGATGCGCGAGCGCATCGAAGCTGCGGTGGAAGAGCTCGGCTATATCCCCAATCGGGCCGCCGGGGCGCTGGCCTCTGCAACTTCCCAGACCATCGTAGTGATCGTCCCGAGTCTGGCTGAAGCGGGCTGTGGCGAGATGATCGCTGGCCTGCAACAGACCCTGCTCGAGGAGGGTTACCAGATCATGCTGGGGGATGCCCAGCATCTGAAACAGCAGGAAGAGAGCCTGCTGACCAGCTTTTTGCAGCACAATCCGGCGGCGGTGGTGCTGTTTGGTGGCGATCCCGGCGAGACGATCCGTACTCGCCTGAAAGCTGCCCGTTTGCCAGTGGTTGAGGTGGGTGCCATGGCCCGCAGTCCCATCGACATGAACGTGGGGGTCTCCAACTTCGATGCCGGTTATCAGCTCACCCACCACCTTATCGAGCGGGGCTACCGCAATATCGGTTTTCTCTGTGCCCGTCAGGAGCAGTGGATGCTGCAACAGCGGATGCAGGGCTGGCAGAAGGCGCTGCTCGACAACTACCTCTCCCCCGATGCCATCATCAACACCTCGGAGCGGCCCAGCTTCAGCACCGGTGCCACCATGCTGGGAGAATTTCTGCTGCGCTGGCCCGAGCTGGACGCGCTGATCTGCGTTAACGACGAACTGGCGGCCGGGGTACTGTTCGAGTGCCAGCGTCGCCATTTGAATGTGCCGGGCAAACTCGCCATCGCCGGATTTGACGATCTGGATGTGGCGCGCGCCTGTTATCCGACCCTTACTTCGGTCAGGATCCCCTATCGCAAAATGGGGCAGGAGGCTGCCGAGCTGATCCTGCGCCAACTGGCCGGGGAGCCTGTGATGGGCACCGCTCTGGCTCTCGATTTTCAACTGCAAAAGCGTCAAAGCAGCTGATCCCCGTTTCACACGTCATCAAAGAGGCAACCATGTTCAAGGCTCTGTTACTGGAAAACCAAGACGGCAAGACTGTACCGACTCTGACCCGGCTGGCCGAGAGCCAGTTGCCGGAAGGTGAAGTGCGGGTCGCGGTCGCTTACAGCTCCATCAACTACAAGGACGGGCTGGCCATCACCGGCAAGGGCAAGATAGTGCGCCAGTGGCCGCTGGTGCCCGGTATCGACTTCGCCGGTACCGTGCTTGAGTCTGCCGACAGCCGCTATCAGCCCGGCGACAAGGTGGTGCTGACCGGTTGGGGTGTGGGCGAAGGGCACTGGGGCGGCATGGCCGAACAGGCGCGGGTCAAGGGGGACTGGCTGGTGCCGTTGCCCGCCGGGCTGGATGAACGGCAGGCCATGTGCATCGGTACCGCCGGTCTCACCGCCATGCTCTGCGTGCTGGCGCTGGAAGAGGCGGGCATTACTCCCGAAAGCGGCGAGGTGCTGGTCACCGGTGCGGCAGGCGGTGTGGGGGCCACCTCGGTCGCCCTGCTGGCGGCCCTTGGCTATCAGGTGGCGGCGCTGACCGGTCGTCCGGAAGAGCAGGGCGCCCTGCTCACTGCGTTGGGTGCCAGCCGTATCGTGCCGCGCAGCGAACTGCTGGTGCCCGCCAAACCGCTGGAGAAGCAGCTGTGGGCCGGTGCCATCGATACCGTCGGCAGTCAGGTGCTGGCCAAGCTGCTGGCCCAGATGAACTATGGCGGCGCCGTGGCGGCCTGCGGGCTGGCAGGCGGTTTTGATCTGCCGACCAGTGT
The DNA here is from genome assembly GCF_027706025.1 of Aeromonas sp. Y311-2. NCBI lineage: Bacteria > Pseudomonadati > Pseudomonadota > Gammaproteobacteria > Aeromonadales > Aeromonadaceae > Aeromonas > Aeromonas sp. Y311-2. The sequence goes on from NZ_JAPDCL010000031.1 coordinate 25,557, forward strand.
GATGCCCTTTATCCTGCGCAACGTGCGGTTGCAGGGGGTCGATTCGGTGATGTGCCCGTTTGAACGTCGTCAACTGGCGTGGCAGCGACTGGCACGGGATCTTCCTGCCAGCTTCTTTGAACAGGCGGTTACCGAGATTGGGCTGGAGCAGGTAGTGGAGGCCGCCGAGGCCATCACGCAAGGCCAGATCGCTGGTCGCACTTTGGTCAAATTTTGAACTCTCTCTGACTGGCGAGCCCGACAATTCCGGATAAAATTGGAGTGCGGGTGAACTATCCAAGGAGAGTGAAGATGGGTGGACACAAGCCGGATTACGACTCCTCTGATGATGATTGGGAGCCGGATTCCTGGGAAGAAGAGCTGGATCAGTGGGAAGATGAAAGCTGGCAGGATGATGACACTTTCGATGACCAGTGAACCACGGCATTGAACGAACAGGCGGGCTTTGGGCCCGCCTGATTTTTTTGCCGCGCTCACATGGCTGAGCGTTCGTCCTTGGTCAGGGGCGGGCCGCTGGGTAGAATGAACTGCCCAAATGACGCTCAAGGATGACTATGCGACTCTCCATCATATTGTTGGCTGCCCTGCTGGGTGGCTGTGTCTCCAACGATGATCCCTGCGAGAAGGTGTGGAGTGAGGTGGGGGAGGCGGATGGCAAGCTGGGCTTCACCACCGAGCGGATCGAGTTCCATCAGAAGCAATGTGGCAAGAAGGTGGATGCCGAACTGTGGAAGCAGGGACACCAGAAGGGATTGGCATGGTATTGCCGCCCCGAGCACCTCTATCTGGCTGGCCGTTCCGGCGAGGAGTATCGCGGCGTTTGCCCGAATGATATCCAGGCGCGCAGATTGTTCGAACAAGGGCGTCAGGGGTGGACCGATCAATAACGCCCTGACAGGGAGGGGCGTTACTCCTCTTTCAAACGCAGCGGCTGGCAGAGGTAACCCTTGTCATTGGCACTGCGGGCGCACTTGCTGCAGACAAACTTGGGTTTGCGCACGATTTTTCTCAGCGCCTTGAGATCGGTGGGGATCTCGTGACGGCGCCATTCACACAGGGTTTTGCTGCCCATAACGACTACCTCTACGACTTGACGGCCGTATTGTAATCGATTTTCATTTCGAATAAACCGGCAAAGCTCGCTTATTGGCCGATATGCCAATAAGCGATTGTTTCGGGAGGGATTACTGGTAGAGGAACTTGGTGAAGATAAGCTCGCGCACCGCTTTCTTGCCGGTCTCTTTCACCAGCAGTTCGTTGACGGTTGTCTCGCACTCCTTGCGCAGCTCTTCTCGGTTGGTCAGGGACTTCACTTGATCGGCATTTTTGCTGCCAATCAGGCGGATGATGGCATCGCGGATCAGCGGGTCATGCTGCTCCAGCAGCTTGAGATCGGCTTCGTTTTCCGCCATCAGCTCTACCGTGACCCGGATATAACCGAGGGTTTTGCTATCACTCAGGTAGTTGGTGATGATGTCGGGATCGAGCGCGTGGTAGGAGAAACCGGGCTTGGCTGCGCCCTCTGCGCCCTCTGCGCCCTCGGCGGGCGGCTCATCTTCAGCCAGAGCTTGCTGCTGCAGGGCGCCACAGCTCAGTAACAACACCAGCAGAAGTTTGAAGATCTTCATATAGATGGCTCATCAGCAAGAGATAACCCATTTTTGATGTTGCCATCGGGGCCGTCAAGCACGGATGTTCTTACATTTCGCTATTGATTTACGGATAATAAACCGGATTTTAACCTGAACACGGAAATCTCTGGATGGTGAAGCTGTGAAGTCCGAGTTGACTGTTCCCCTCACGCCGTTAAGCGGGTGGCTGGCCCCCGAATGTTGCGAATTGCCCGCCAGCTTGCGCCCCTGGCTGCTGGAGCCCGGCTCCATGACCCGGCGTCTGCGTCAGCACAATCGCCACTTTTCGGTGGAGTGGCTGGGCAATCACCCGGTCGCCCTTACTGCCGATGAGCAGTGGCTGGTGGATTCGGCCTCGCCGGCCGGTACCTGCCGCGAGGTGATCCTGCATGGGGATCGTGGGCCCGCCGTGCTGGGCTGGACCCTGTTTGCCGATGACGCACTGCAAGGGAGCGGCATTGCCGAGCTTGGCGAGCAGCCGCTGGGTGAGCGGGTATTTGGCCATGAGCCTGCCCGCCGCGATCACCTGCAGCTGGCCCGTTTCGATATTGCCGCCAATCCCCGTTGTCCGGCCGCCACTGTCTGGGGGCGTCGTTCCCGTCTGTTTCTGGGGCAGTGGCCACTGCTGGTGCACGAGCTGTTTCTGCCCTCTCTCGTCTGTGACAAGGAGCTGGAGTGAATCTGTTAACCAAGGAGCGGGGACTTGCCTACATGCAGTTGGCCCGCGTCGACAAACCCATAGGCACTCTGCTGCTGCTGTGGCCAACCCTGTGGGCGCTCTGGCTGGCCGCTGGTGGCCTGCCCAATCTCTGGGTGCTGACCGTGTTTGTGGTCGGGGTCTTTCTGATGCGCTCGGCAGGGTGTGTGATCAACGACTATGCGGATCGCAACTTCGACGGCCATGTCAAACGCACCGCTGGTCGCCCCTTGCCCACGGGTAGAGTCAAGCCGTGGGAGGTGCTGGCGCTCTTCTTCGTGCTGGCACTTATCTCGTTTGGTCTGGTGCTGACCATGAATCCGCTCACCATCGGCCTGTCGTTTGTCGCCCTGCTGCTGGCGGTGAGTTACCCCTTCATGAAGCGCTTTATCTCAAATCCCCAGCTGGTGCTCGGGATGGCCTTCTCCTGGTCGATCCCGATGGCCTATGCGGCGCAGGCGGATGCCCTGCCGCTGGTGGCCTGGTTGCTCTTTTTCGCCAATCTGCTCTGGACGGTGGCTTACGACACCCAGTACGCCATGGTGGATCGGGATGACGACCTCAAGATCGGCCTCAAATCCAGCGCCATCCTGTTTGGTCGTTACGACAAGCGGATCATCGGCGCACTGCAACTCTCGACGCTGCTGCTGTTGCTGGCGGTCGGGCAGCTGATGACGCTGGGGGGCTGGTATTACTGGGGATTGCTGGGAGCTGCGGTGCTGTTTGTCTATCAGCAGCGGCTTATTCGTGAGCGGCAGCGGGAAGCCTGCTTCCAGGCGTTTCTCAACAACAACTATGTGGGGGCGCTGGTGTTTGCCGGTCTGGTGCTCGATTACCTGCTGGCGTGACATGTTCCCGCGCAGACTCCGATAAAAAAGAAGGCCGCATCATGCGGCCTTCTTTGTTTGCGTTGCAGTTCAGAGCTGATTGCCTGCCTGAATGGTGCGGCGGATCTTGTTGCTCAGCAGCGGCACTATGTTGTCGGCCAGCGCCTGGAAGCGGCCGAGATCCGGCTTGCACTCTGGGGAGAGGTAGCCCTCCTTGCGCAAGGTGTGGATCAGGGTGCTGAACAGCTTCTGGTCGAAGAACTCGGGGGCGTTGATGCCGTGCAGGGTGCCGAGGCGCTCTGCCATCATCAGGCCGTCCGCCTCGAGCTGCTCCGCCTCGATATGGGGTTGGGCCAACACCCGGGTCAGCACGATGGCGTAGCGTTGCAGGGTCTCCTGAATACTCTCCGCCAGCAGCAGCAGGCGCATCTGGTTGGCCGGATTGACCCAGTAGCCGTCATCGCGGGTCTCGATCAGTTGCTGGGTCTGCAGCGCGTCGAGCAGGCTGTCGACCAGCGCCGGCAGCTCCTCCTCTTCATAACGCAGGAACAGCTCGGTCTTGAGCAGCGGATAGATGTCGATGCAACGGGCCATGATCTCGCTGCGGGAGATCCCTTCACACCGTTCGATCAGTGCCGCCACCAGAGAGGGCATGGCAAACAAGTGGAGGATGTTGTTGCGGTAATAGGTCAGCAGGATCGCCTGATAGCGGTCGAGACTGATGATCTGCCCCAGCTTGTCCTCGCTCACCTCGAACTTGTTGAGCTCCATCGCCTGATCCAGCAGGGTCTTGGCATCCTCATCCGGAATGGTGCTCTGCGGGCTGTAAGGCACTGCTTTGAGCAGATCCAGATAGGTGTTGAGCTGGGCCTGCAACTCGTCGCGGGTCAGGGCGTGGCGCTCGGCGGCCAGCAGCGCCAGCGCACTCAGGGTCAGGCCGTTGACCGCGGCAGCGCCGTTGATGCGGGTCATCAGCAGTTCGGCCAGATTGTTGACGGTGCCCGCCATCCACTCCGGACGCTCCTCTTCCCCGATGTGCTTTTTCCAGTCGGGAATATGTTCGCTCAGGTAGCTGTTGAGGGTCAGCGGTTCGCCGAAGTTGACGAAGCCACGGCCGTAGTTGCGCAGCTTGCGCAGGATGCCGAGCACCTGCAGGAAGCTCTCTTTCTCCTTGCGACTCCCCTTGAGCTCGTTGTGGTAGGTGTTCACCTCCATCACGTGCTCGTAGCCCAGATAGACCGGCACCAGAGTGACCGGCCTGTCCAGCCCGCGCATCATCGCCTGCAGGGTCATCGCCAGCATGCCGGTCTTGGGCGGTAGCAGACGGCCGGTACGGGAGCGACCACCTTCGGTGAAGAACTCTACCGAGTAACCCTTGGCAAACAGCAGGTTGAGGTATTCACGAAATACCGTGCTGTAGAGCGGGTTGCCCTTGAAGGTGCGGCGAATGAAGAAGGCGCCGCCGTGGCGGAAAATCGGGCCCGCCGGCCAGAAGTTGAGGTTGATGCCTGCCGCGATATGGGGCGGCACCATCCCCTGGTGGTAGATGACGTAGGAGAGCAGCAGGTAGTCCATGTGGCTGCGGTGGCAGGGGACGTAGACGATCTCGTGCCCTTCCTGCGCCAGCTGGCGTACCTTCTCGGCGCCATTGACCGACAAACCGCGGTAGAGCTTGTTCCACAGCCAGCCGAGGAAGCTCTCGCCCAGGCGGATCAGCCGGTAGGAGAAGTTGGAGGCGATCTCGTCCATGTAGCCATGGGCACGCTTTTGCGCCTTCTCGAGGCTGATCCCCTCGCGCTGGGCCTCCTCTTCAATCGCCTGCTGGATCACCGCGGAGTCGAGCAGCTGCTTGAACAGCAGGTTGCGGTTCGGCAGTTTCGGGCCGGTGGCAGCCAGCTGCTGACGGCTGAAGTGGGTACGGGCCACTCGTGCCAGCTTGTGGGCGATGGCCTCGTCGGTGCCGTGTTTGTCGGCCATGTAGCGCAGGGAGAGGGGCGGCGAGAAGCGCACCAGATTCTCGCGACCCTTGAGGATCACGATAAGCGCCTTCTTCAGCCGGTTCGGCGCCAAGCTGCTGATGATGTTGAGGCCGGAGGCTTCTTCCCCTTCCCGACCCGGAGCGCGGCCCCAGAACAGGGTGACGGGCACCACCTGGATATCCAGCTCGGGATCCTGCTTGTGCAGATCCAGCAGCTGGTGGAACTCCTGCAGGAAGGGGAGCGGTTTGCTGCGTTTGCCAAACAGGGGAGGTGGACGGTCCAGACAGACATAGCGCGGCAGCAGCTGGCCGTTCAGTTCCAGCGGCGTGAAGGGGCCGGGCAGACCGAGATCCTCGCAGCACTGCTGCAGGGTCATCAGGTCGGTGATCGAACTGGTTTTCAGGGCATAGACGATGGGTCTGGCCGGATCCAGATTGAGTTCTGTGATGGGATTTTCCGGCAGGCTCTTGTGATTGACCAAGCCGCTGACCGGCCATTGCAAGATGGCTCTGGAAATCTTCTGTCCTAGGGACATGTGCGTCTGCTCTCCAAAAAAATGCGGCGTGAGCATAGCAAATCGACAGCCCCTTGTCGCCGAGAGGTACGATGAGTCGGCTGCGCAGGATCAAAACAGTAGTAAATGAGGGGTTGGTCGCGACAAATGTCAGCTGCGCCTTGCCTTGGCCACTGCACTGTATATACTGCCAGTGTGCTGTATAAAAAGACAGGTGCCAATTCTATGAAACCCCTTACCCCCCGCCAGGCCGAAGTGCTGGAGCTGATCAAGGTGAACATGAGCGAGACCGGTATGCCGCCGACTCGTGCCGAGATTGCCCAGAAGCTTGGTTTCAAGTCGGCCAATGCGGCCGAAGAACATCTGAAGGCCCTGGCCAAAAAAGGGGTCATCGAGATCATGCCGGGCACGTCCCGCGGCATTCGCCTGTTGCTCGAAGAGGAAGAGGTGCTGGAAGAGAGCGGCCTGCCGCTCATCGGCAAGGTGGCTGCCGGTGAACCCATCCTGGCTCAGGAGCATATCGAGAGCCACTATCAGGTTGATCCCGCCCTGTTCCATCCGCGCGCTGATTTTCTGCTGCGGGTGCAGGGGATGAGCATGAAGAACATCGGTATTCTGGATGGCGATCTGCTGGCGGTGCACAAGACCCAGGAGGTGCGCAACGGTCAGGTGGTAGTGGCCCGTCTCGATGAGGATGTCACCGTCAAGCGCTTCCAGCGCAAGGGCAGTCAGGTATGGCTGCTGCCGGAGAATGAAGAGCTCTCCCCCATCGAGGTGGACCTCTCCTGCCAGCAACTCACCATCGAAGGACTGGCTGTCGGGGTGATCCGCAACGCCGACTGGATGTAATCCTCCCCGCCAACTGCGTTTGCCACACGGCCTCCTTCGGGAGGCCGTGCTGTTTCTGGTGCACTTTCCCTGTCATATCAAACAGATCATCGGCGGCGGCATTTTTGTCCTGCGCGACCGGCTACCAATCATCCATTTCAGATATATGCTCAGATCAGTGCCCTGTCGCTGAGACAGGGCTTGGCACCTCCCTCTGACCATCACAATGTGTCGGTACGGGAGGGCCGGTAACAACGAGAATCGGGCAGTACACCTTCACGGGATATGAAGGGGGAGTGGGGAGATCCCGAGCCTTGTCAGGCAAAGGGGACCACTCGTAATGGTTGCAGATAGTCGTGACGGGCCTGTTCCCAGTTCAGGCCGACGAAGCAACATGACCTGTCGGTCAAGGAGGACTGGTATGGCATCAAGATCGCCATGGGATTCAGAGGCTGGGGCTGCGCCAGCGGAATCGTCAATCACCCGTTTCGTCAAAGGTAGCCGGATGACCTGGTTTTACGGTCTCTGGCTGCACCATCGTGGTTCGCACTGGACGCTCTGGCTGGGATGCCCGAAAGAGAAGGTGGTGCGTCTGGTATTGCTGTTCAAGCGTGGTCATGGCGATCGCCAGGGGGAAGAGGGCTGGCTGGCCCCCGTAATTCCCATCGGCGTGCGGGCCATCGGCAAGATGTTGCAGCAGGGGCGTAACGCTCGCCCCTGAGCAGAAGAGACCAACAAATCCATCCATAACCGGCACCCGAGGGGGCCGGTTTTTTTATGGCCGCAACTGGCGATTAATTATGCCAAATGGTCGACTCCTGACAGGGCGTTGCACAAGGTTGAACCACCTTGGCGGCTCGCTGGGGTACAATGCCCCCCTCTTGTCCGGTCACTGCTGGCCATCTGCCTCGAACTGAAAGGGTCTCTTGTTATGATGAAGCTCCGCTATCCCCTGCTCTTTCTGCTGCTGACAGCCTGCCTGATCCTGGTGTTCTACGCCACGCAGCCAGAGCAGCCTGAACAGGCTGACTACTATCCGGCGGGGCGGGACATCAATGATTTCGCCTTTACCGATGCGGACAACCAGCCGTTCACCCCTGCCAACCTGAAGGGGCACTGGACCTTCCTGTTCGTCGGCTACACCTTCTGCCCCGATATCTGCCCCACCACCCTGGCAGATATGCGTTCCGTCTATGACCAGCTGAAGAAGATGGCGCCCGACAGTCAGGTGGTGTTTATCTCGGCGGATCCCCAGCGTGACGATATTCCACGCCTCAAGACCTATACCGCCTTCTTCAATCCCGAGTTCAAGGCGGCCACTGCCCCCCACGACAAGCTGTTCCCGTTCGTGCGCAATTTGGGGCTCATCTACTCCATCGCCAATCAGGGGGAGAAGGATTACCTGATCGATCACTCCGCCTCTATCGTGCTCATCAATCCCAAGGGCAAGCTGCAGGCGGTATTCCGTCCGCAAGTGGCGCCGGGTCAGGTGCCCCGGGTGCAGATGGCCACCATGCTCTCTGACTTCGCCCGCATCCTGAAGTTGGCAGGTCACTGAGCGTGACCCCAGCTGTTGCCCCCTGGTGGCGAGATCCCTCTCGCCACCGCGCTGTTTTTGCGCTCGCCCTGCCCATGGTTTTCTCCAATATCACCACCCCCTTGTTGGGGCTGGTGGACACCTGGGTGATCGGTCATCTCGGTCAGGCCTGGTTTCTGGGGGGCGTTTCGGTCGGCGCGACCCTGATCAACCTCATCTTCTGGCTGCTCGGCTTTTTGCGGATGTCGACCACCGGCCTGACGGCGCAGGCGCACGGCGCAGCTGATGGTCGTGCCCAGCTCGATACCCTGCTGCGGGCGCTGGGGCTGGCCATTGCTCTCGGTCTGGCGCTGCTGTTGTTGCTCTTCCCCCTGTTGCCACGACTGATCGTTCTGAGTGGCGGCTCGCCCGAGGTGCAGCTTTATGCGGGCCAATATGTGGCGGTACGGATCTGGAGTGCCCCGGCGGCGCTCTGCAATCTGGTGATCATGGGCTGGCTGCTGGGGATGCAGGATGCCCGCAGTCCCATGGTGATGTTGATCCTCACCAATCTGGTCAATATGGCGCTCGATGCCCTGTTTGTGCTGGGGCTTGGCTGGCAGGTGCGGGGTGTGGCGGCGGCCTCGGTCATGGCGGACTACTGCGCACTGGCAGTCGGTATCTGGCTGGTACGCCGTCAGCTGGGGCAACTGGCGCCGACGGTGTGGCAGGATGGCTGGCAGCGCTGGCGGCAGCTTGCGCCCATGGTGCGGCTGCTCGGCCTCAACCGCGATATCTTCCTGCGCTCCCTCTGTTTGCAGCTCTGCTTCGCCTTCATGACTCTGCAAGGGGCACGGCTGGGGGATGTGGCGGTGGCCGCCAATGCGGTGCTGCTCAACTTCCTGATGCTCATCTCCTACGGACTCGATGGTTTTGCCTATGCGGTGGAGGCCATGGTAGGACGAGCCATCGGTCAGCAGGATCGGCAGAAACTGCAGGAGGCCATCGTGCTCAATCTAGGCTGGGCCGCCCTCATCGCCAGTGGTTTTACCCTGGTGTTTGCCCTCTTTGGTGCCCACCTTATCGGCTATATCACCGACATTCCGGCCGTGGTGGCGGAGGCAAATCGTCAGCTTCCCTGGCTGATCGCCATGCCCTTGCTGGCGGTCTGGTGCTTCCTGCTGGATGGCGTATTTATCGGGGCGACCCGGGCCCGGGAGATGCGCAACAGCATGTTGCTGGCCGCGTTTGGCGGCTTCTTCCCGATCTGGTGGCTCTGTCAGTCGTGGGGCGTGGCCGCGCTATGGGCGGCGATGGCAGCGCTGATGGTGGGGCGCGGTCTGTCGCTGGGGGCCACTTGCTGGCGGCTGGAGCGCAGCGGGCATCTGCTCGACGCCCGCCACTGATCATCGGTGGCGCTTACATGGCACCGTCGTAGCCGAGCTGGCGCCAGCTCTCGTAGACAAATACAGATACCGCGTTGGATAGGTTCATGCTGCGGCTCTGGGGCACCATAGGGATGCGTAGCCGCTGCTCGCATGGCAGACTCTCGATGATCTCGATGGGCAGGCCGCGACTCTCCGGGCCAAACAGCAGGGCGTCGCCAAGGGCATATTGTGCTGCCGAGTGCGCGGTGCGGCCCTTGGTTGTGCAGGCAAACACCCGTTTGGGCGCCACGGCGGCCAGAAAAGCCTCATAGCTCGGCCAGCGCTTCACCTCGGCAAACTCGTGATAGTCGAGTCCCGCCCGCTTTACCCGCTTGTCATCCCACTCAAATCCCAGCGGCTCGATCAGATGGAGCCGGTAACCGGTATTGGCGCAGAGCCGGATGATATTGCCGGTGTTGGGCGGAATTTCCGGCTGGTAGAGGACGATATCGAGCATGACGAGCTCCTGCAAAGAGATGTTAAGCCAAGAAGGGGCGCCAGCATACCCAGCGCCCGTCCGGATGAAAAGGATCAGGCGATGGGCAAGCGGATGGTGATGGTCAGCCCGGTGGGATGATTGTTGCTGGCCGCAATGGTGCCGCCGTGGCGCTGGATCGCCTCCGAGGCGATGGCCAGCCCCAGCCCGGTGCCGCCAGTCTTGGCGTTGCGGGCATCATCCACCCGGAAGAAGGGCTGGAACAGCAGCGCCTGCTGCTCGTCAGGCACGCCGGGGCCGTCATCCCGAATGGTCATCACCCACTCCTGCCCCTCCCGATACCAGTCCACCTTGATGAACTCGCGGGCATATTTGAGGGCGTTGCGCAGGGGGTTCTCCACCGCCCGGGCCAGCAGCTCGGGCCACATCTGGATCGACTCGGCAGGCAGCGGCGGCAGTCTGAGCTGTTTGCCGCTCTGGTTTGCCTCGAACATGGCATCTTCGAGGATGGGCTCCAGCAGGTCGGCCAGCGGCTGCACGATGGGGGCCTCAACATGCTGCTGTACTCGCGACAGATCCAGCAGATCGCCGATCAGCTTGTCCAGCCGTCCGATCTCCGATTCGATCCGCGCCAGCTCGGCGCTGTCACCCTGCTTGCGGCGGATCAGCGCCTGTGCCAGCTGCATCCGGGTGAGGGGGCTGCGCAGCTCGTGGGAGATATCGGAAAGCAGCTGTTTCTGCTTCTGGATCATGCTCTTGAGCGTCTCCACCATGCGGCTGACGTTATCCGCCAGCTGGCCAATCTCGTCGCCCCGTCCCAGGTTGGGGATCTGTACCTCCAGATTGCCCGCCGCCAGTTGGGAGACCGACTTCTGCAACTGCAGGATGGGGCGGGTCAGCCGCCAGGCGAGCAGCAGGCAGAGCGGGGTGCTGACCAGCATCGAGATGCCCAGAATGCGGATCGGGTGATCCAGCACCTGAATGAACAGGAACAGATAGGGGTTCTCGGCATTGAGGCCGAAATAGACGTGATAGCGATGGCCGTGGTGCTCCATCAGGAAGGGGCCGGCGATCGCCTTGCGATCCTCGTTGCCCAGCATGGGGTTGGCTGGGTCATCGGCATCCACCATAAAGCGCACCACGAACTTGCGTGGATGGGTGGTGGACTGGATCTGCCCCTTCTCGTCGCGCAGGTAGACGTTGTCCACCGGCAGCATGGCGATCTTGTCCATCGCCTTGGCCAGATCGAAATCCTGATCCGGCTCAGCGGCGTTGAGCAGGGCCTGCACGTTGTTCTGCATCCGCGCCACTTCGTGGGTCGGCAGCGGGATCTGGTTGCGGGGATCCAGGGTCGGCAGGCTGATCACGGCGGCCAGCATCACCAGCAGCATGAACCAGAACCAGAGGAAGATGTGGGTCGAGATCCCGTTGAGGGAGTTGATGCGCTCTATTCTTGCTCTAGCCACAGGTAACCGCGCCCCCGTACGGTTTTGAAGCGGGGCTGGCCATCGGTGCGGTCCGGCAGCTTCTTGCGCAGGTTGCTCAGGTGCATGTCGATGGCCCGATCGAAGGGTTCCAGCTTCTTGCCCAGCACCTGCTCGGAGAGGTGGCTCTTGCTGACGATCTGGCCGGGATTGCGCAGCAGGCACTCCAGCAGCCCGAATTCGGTAGCGGTCAGCTCCAGCAGCTGTTCGCCGCAGCGGGCCTGCTGCAGGCCGGGTTGCAGCACGATATCCATGAAGTGCACTTCGTCGGAGGAGTTGCCGCGCTGGGGCGGGGCGCTCTGGGTACGGCGCAGGATGGCGCGTACCCGGGCCAGCAGCTCCCTGTCATCGAACGGCTTGGCCAGATAGTCGTCGGCACCCGCTTCCAGACCGTTAACCCGATCCTGGCTGTCACCGCGGGCGGTCAGCATCAGCACCGGGGTATCGTGGGTCTTGCGCAGCTTGGTCAGCATGGCAAAGCCGTTGAGCTTGGGCATCATTACATCCAGCAACACCAGATCGAAGCTCTGCTCCGCCAGCCGTTGCAGCCCCTCTTCACCATCCTCGGCGACCGTGACCTGAAATCCCTCCAGGGTCAGAATTTCGGTGAGCAGTTGGGTCAATTCAAGATCGTCGTCGACCAGGAGTATTCTGTTCATCTGGTGTTATTCCGCAGATTTTCGCGCCAAACTGACGCCGGGGTCAGGGTATAATAAGTTTTTCATCGCCAGAGGAAAGCCGGTTTTGAGCCATCAACAATATTCCCGTTGGGTGACCTTTGCCAGCATAGCGGCGGTCACCACTGCTACCTTGCTGATCATCGGCAAACTGATCGCCTGGCTGATGACCGACTCATCGACCCTGCTGGCATCGCTCACCGACTCCTTCATGGATGTGAGTGCCTCCATCATCAACCTGCTGGCCATTCGCTATGCGCTTGCCCCCGCCGATGACGAACACCGCTTCGGTCACGGCAAGGCGGAGTCGCTGGCGGGCCTCATCCAGTCGGCCTTTATCTCCGGCTCCGCCCTGCTGCTGGTGATGCACGGAATTTCATCCCTGCTCAATCAGGCGCCTATTTTGCGGCTGGAGGCGGGTCTCTGGGTCAGCGGTGGCTCCATCGTGCTGACCCTGCTGCTGGTCAGCTTCCAGAGCTTTGTCATTCGCAAGACCAACAGTGTGGCCATCAAGGCCGACATGCTGCACTACCGTTCCGATCTGCTGCTCAATGCCGGTGTCTTGCTGGCGCTGGTGCTGGCGGGGCAGGGGTGGTACTGGGCCGATGGCCTGTTTGCCATCCTGATCGGGCTATTCCTGCTGTGGGGGGCGGGACACATCGGCTACGAGTCGGTGCAGGCCCTGCTCGATCGTCAGTTGCCAGCGGAAGAACAAGCGAGAATAATGGCGCTCTGCTGTGCCGTAGAAGGTGTACACGGCGTACATGACCTGCGCACCCGTCAATCCGGGCCGACCCGATTCGTACAGTTGCATCTTGAACTGGATGATCAGATCCCCCTGGTCAAGGCCCATCAGATCGCCGATGAAGCCGAACTGGCGGTACGCCAGGCATTCGAGCGGATGGATGTCATCATCCACATGGACCCCATCTCGGTGCTGACAAAAGAACAACAGAGCCCTCACCCAGAACAACAGTAGGCTGCAACATGGATGAACTGGTTGCCAAAACCTGGCACAAAATTCAGCAAGAAGCGGAGTGCATGGCGGCCCAGGAGCCGATGCTGGCCAGCTTCTTCCACTCCACCATTCTAAATCACAAGAATCTGCGTTCGGCCCTCAGCTTCCAGCTGGCCAACAAACTCGACAGCGCCACCATGCCCGCCATCGCTCTGCGCGAGGTGATCGAGCTGGCCCTGCGCAGCGAGCCCGAGCTGCTGACGGTAGTGGCGGCCGACATCTGCGCCGTGCAGGAGCGGGATCCTGCGGTCGATCTCTTCTCCACCCCGCTGCTTTATCTCAAGGGGTTCCATGCCCTGCAGGGTTATCGGGTCGCCAACTGGCTGTGGCGTCAGGGGCGCCGCTCGCTGGCCCTTTATCTGCAAAACCAGATCTCGGTGGTGTTCGGGGTGGATGTGCACCCGGCCGCCCGCATCGGCAAGGGGATCATGTTCGACCACGCCACCGGCATAGTGGTGGGCGAGACGGCGGTGATTGAGGATGATGTCTCCATCCTGCAGAGCGTGACCCTCGGCGGTACCGGCAAGGAGAGTGGCGATCGCCATCCCAAGATCCGCGAAGGGGTGATGATAGGGGCGGGCGCCAAGGTGCTCGGCAATATCGAAGTGGGCGTGGGCGCCAAAATTGGCGCGGGCAGCGTGGTGATCAACCCTGTGCCGCCTCATACCACGGTCGCTGGCGTACCTGCCAAGATCGTCGGCCGTCCGGAGTGCGACAAGCCTTCACTGGATATGGATCAGTGTCTCTGATCTCCCGGCCGGAGTAGTCGATGGCCAAGCGCTGGTCGGGTTATCTGATCCTTGGGATGTGGCTGCTCAACCTGCTGCATCTCTATCTGGGGCTCTCCCCCTGGCCTGCTGCCATTGCGGCTTGGGGGGCGTCACTGCTCACCTGGCCCTGGCTGGTGGGGGCCGCCAAGCGGCAGGCGCTGGCCTTGTATGGTGCGGCGCTCTTGCTGCTCTCCTTCTCCTGGTGGCAGGGAGCGACCCTCACCGCCGGTGACTGGCTGCTGCCCAACATCAATATGCTCACCATGTTTGCCGCGGTGAGCACCCTCAATCTCGCCACCTCGGGTCTCTTGACCGGCACCACCTCCTGGACCGGGCGCAAGGGGCTGTGGAGCACCATGGCCAGCCTCAATCTGCTGGGGGCCGTCATCAACCTCTCGGTGCTGTTTATCATCGGCGATCGGCTGGAGCGTAATGGCACCTTGGAGCGGCGTCAGGTGATGGTGCTGAGCCGGATCTTCTGTGCCGCCGCCTTCTGGTCACCTTTCTTTGTCGCCATGGCGGTAGCGCTCACCTATGCGCCGGGCTTGCAGCTCTCCCATATTCTGCCGTTCGGGATCCTCGCCGCTTTGCTGGCGATGGGGCTGACTGCCTGGCAGGTGGAGCGGATCGGAGTGGCCGACTTTGCCGGTTATCCGCTGCGGCTGCAGACTCTGGGGTTGCCGGTCACGCTGGCGCTGCTGGTGCTGCTCATCAAGCAGATTTGGCCCCAGCTCGGCATTCTGGCGGTGATCGCGCTGGTGGCCCCGCTGCTGGCGCTGCTCTTTATGCCGAGGGTTGGGCGCAAGGCGGCCCTCAAGCGGCAGGTGGTGGAGCGTTTCCCCGCCATCGGCGGTCAGCTGGTGCTGTTTCTGGGGGCCGGTTTGCTGGCGGCAGGCATCAACAGTGCGCTGTCGGTCATCGATCTCGGTGCCGGTCACGGCCTGCCGCTGTTCAACCACTTTGGCTGGCTTGAGGCATCCGTCACCCTGCTATTGATCCTGCTGGTGGCCATCGTCGGGGTGCATCCGCTCATCAGTATCTCCGGGCTGGCGCCACTGCTCTGGCCGCTGGCGCCGGATCCCAGCCTGCTCGGCATGTGTTTCCTGCTGGGATGGGGGCTTGCCACCGGCACCAGTCCGCTCTCCGGCTCCAATCTGGCGCTGGCCTCCCGCTACAACCTCAGTGCCGGGCTGATTCTGCGCTGGAACCTGCTTTATGGCCTGCTGATGTATGTTGTCGCCTGTCTGTTGCTGGGGGCTTATATCGCCTTGCATGGATAACGGCGGCGCCGTCAGGAGGGGGCAAATGATGCGCGGGTGGCGAGGCCTTTTACGCACGGTTCAGTGTGTTGTCGCGGCTCGGGCGCAGGATGCGAGAAAAATAGACGCATATTTAGACAATACATCTATGGAAGGCGCATTTTACAGCGCACTGGCTTGTTTGTGCCGATGCGCTCGGGGTATGCTGGCTTCACGCGCTTGAATCGCCCTCTGTGGGGCATCGCAATTGAACAAACAGGTATGCATATGTCACTAGAAGTCCTTGAGCAACTCGAATCCAAAGTACAATCCGCTGTCGACAACATCTCCCTGCTGAAGATGGAGCTGGACGAGCTGAAAGAGCAGAACAGCAAGCTGCAAGACGAGAACCATCAGCTGCGCAACGAGCACACTGCATGGCAGGAGCGTCTGCGTGCCCTGCTGGGTAAAATGGATCAGATGGGCGAAACCATCTAATTCATCGCCTTCAGGCAGAATTGAAAACGGGCCGCTCCATGAGCGGCCCGTCTGTTTTTGGCAGGGTGAAGATTACAGCGCCAGCAGTTGCTTGACTGTCTTCTCGATGCCGTCTGCCGCTTCGACTATGTTGTTGGCCAGCATGTAGGCCGGAGTGGAGATCACCTTGCGCTCCTGATCCACCACGAATTCGTTGACCGGGCAGTTGAGATGGCTGCCACCCATCGCCTCGATGGCGTTGGCGGTGCCTTCGTCATGGCCGATGGTCGCCAGCGTCCCGGCACCATAGATCAGCGGGATCATGGCGGGCGCGATGCAGATATAGGCTGCTGGTTTGTTGGTGTTGGCAAAGCTCTGGCACGCTTTCAGCACATCGGGCTGGATCTGGCACTCGGCTCCTTTGATAGCGAAGTCGCACAGGTTTTTGGCCGCGCCAAAGCCGCCGGGCACCAGCAGCGCGTCGTAATCGGCCGCATCCAGCTCGGCCACATCCTTTATCTGGCCACGACAGATGCGGGCCGCTTCGACCAGCACATTGCGGCTCTCTCCCTCGCTCACTTCACCGGTCAGGTGGTTGATGACATGGAGCTGCGCCACGTTCGGGGCGAAGCACTGGACGGTGGCTCCCTGACGGGCCAACGCCAGCAGACTGATGACGGCCTCGTGGATTTCGGCCCCGTCAAAGACACCGCAGCCACTCAAAATCACGGCCACTTTTTTCATGGCAAACTCCTCGTTGTTGAAAATGTGAGCCAGGATGGATTGTTGTACTTTTGTATGGTTATCGCTCGCCCTCCGCTGGTCAAGTCATCTTGCTGTGCTAGGATTGTTTCGTTTTGGATCCTGCCGTACCTACTCCCTTAAATCTTTTTCCACATTGATCGAGATCATTCTAACTGTCTCGCGATCGGTTTTTACGATCTCAATTAATTGTTTTTAATGGCTTTTTATATTCTTATGCACAGCTTTATCACTGTGCGCTCTGATGCGCCCCATTTTTGAACACAGAGTTATCCACAGATTGAGTCCCTTTATCAGGCGCTGTGTGCTGTTGCTGCGCCCCTTGGTGTGAGGGGGGCCCTGTGGCATCCTAGCGGCTGTTTATCTCTGGCAGGACGATTTCATGGCCCCTAGCAACCCCCTTATTCTGGTCGACGGCTCCTCTTATCTTTACCGCGCCTTCTTCGCCTCCCAGCAGGCTGATCTGCGCACATCGACCGGTTTGCCGAGCGGCGCCGTCCGTGTCATGGCCAACATGATGCGCAGCCTGCGCAAGCAATATCCTGACTGTCATGTGGCCGTGGTGTTTGATGCCAAGGGCAAGACCTTCCGTGATGACATCTATCCCGAGTACAAGGCGACCCGTGCCAGCATGCCGGACGATCTGCGCAGCCAGGTCGCCCCTATCCACCAGATGATCAAGGCGATGGGTTTCCCCTTCCTGATGGTGGAGGGGGTGGAGGCCGACGACGTGATCGGCACCCTGGCCCGCCAGGCGACCGAGAAGCAACTGCCGGTCCTGATCAGCACCGGTGACAAGGATATGGCGCAGCTGGTCTCCGACCATGTCACCCTGATCGACACCATGAAAGATGTGAAGACCGATCGGGAAGGGGTGATCGAGAAGTTCGGCGTACCGCCCGAGCTCATCATCGACTATCTGGCCTTGATGGGGGACAAGGTCGACAACATTCCCGGCATGACCGGTGTCGGCGAGAAGACCGCACTGGCCCTGCTGCAGGGGATTGGCAGCATCGACGAGATTGCCGCCAACCTCGACAAGGTCGCCGCCCTCGGCTTCCGTGGCTCCAAGGCGTTCGCCGACAAGTTCCGCGAGCAGGAGGAGCAGGTTCGTCTCTCCTATCGACTGGCGACCATCAAGACCGATGTCGAGCTGGAACAGAGTCTGGAAGAGCTGTTGCTCAAGCCGGTCGATAAGGAGTCCCTGCTGGCGGTCTATCGCGAATACGAGCTGCGCAACCTGATCAAGGAGCTGGAATCCGGTGGTGAAGAGGGCAGCGAGAGCGCCGGACAGGACGAGGCTGGCGATGAGAGCGCCGCTCCGGTTGCCGCCATCGAAACCGACTACCGCTGCATTCTGGACGAAGCCGAGTTTGACGGCTGGCTGGAACAGCTGAAAGCGGCACCGCTGTTTGCCTTTGATACCGAAACCACCAGTCTCGACTATATGGAGGCGCGGATCGTCGGTGTCTCCTTCGCGGTTGAGCCGGGTAAGGCTGCTTATGTGCCGTTTGGCCACGACTATCTGGGGGCACCGGTACAGCTGAGCGAGGCCGTGGTATTGGGCAAGCTCAAGCCGCTGCTGGAAGATCCGACCCGTCTCAAGGTGGGGCAGAACCTCAAGTACGACCGCAACGTGCTGATCAACCATGACATCGACCTGCAGGGTATCGCCTACGACACCATGCTCGAGTCCTACGTGCTCAACTCCACCGCCAGTCGTCACGATATGGATTCGCTGGCCAAGCGTTACCTCGGGGTCGAGACTACCTCGTTTGAAGATATCGCGGGCAAAGGGGTGAAACAGCTCACCTTCAACCAGATCGAGCTGGAGCAGGCGGCCCCCTATGCGGCGGAAGATGCTGACATCACCCTGCGTCTGCACCAGACCCTGTGGGGTCAGCTGGAGGCCGTACCGGGCCTTGCCAAGGTATTCAGCGAGATCGAACTGCCGCTGCTGCCAGTGCTGGCGCGGATGGAGTTGCTCGGCACCACCATCGATCCCAAGTTGCTGCACCAGCAGAGTCAGGAGATCGAGCTGCGGTTGGCGGAGCTGGAGAAACAGGCCCACGAGCTGGCCGGGCAGGAGTTCAACCTCTCCTCGCCCAAGCAGCTGGGGGAGATCCTCTTCACCAAGCTGGGCCTGCCGATCATCAAAAAGACTCCGAAGGGGGCACCATCCACCGCAGAAGAGGTGCTGGCTGAGCTGGCGGAGACCTACGAGCTGCCGCAACTGCTGATGGAGCATCGTGGGCTGGCCAAGCTCAAGTCCACCTACACCGACAAGTTGCCGCTGATGATCAAGCCCCGGACCGGGCGGGTACACACCTCCTATCATCAGGCGGTAGCGGCTACGGGCCGTTTGTCATCATCTGATCCCAACCTGCAGAACATCCCGGTGCGCAACGAGCAGGGGCGCCGGATCCGTCAGGCCTTTATTCCGAGCGCCGGTTACAAGCTGGTGGCGGCGGACTACTCCCAGATCGAGCTGCGCATCATGGCGCACCTTTCCGGTGACAAGGGGCTGCTGACCGCCTTTGCCGAGGGCAAGGACATCCACAAGGCGACTGCCGCCGAGGTGTTCGGCGTGGCGCTCGATGCGGTCACCACCGACATGCGCCGCAGCGCCAAGGCGATCAACTTCGGTCTTATCTACGGCATGAGTGCCTTCGGTCTGGCCAAGCAGCTGGGGATCGGCCGCGCCGAAGCACAGAAGTACATGGATCTCTACTTCGAACGCTACCCGGGCGTGCTGGAGTATATGGAGCGTACCCGTCAGCAGGCGGAAGCCCAGGGATATGTCGAGACCCTGTTTGGTCGTCGCCTCTATCTGCCGGATATCAAGTCCCGCAACGCCGGTCTGCGCAAGGCTGCCGAACGGGCCGCCATCAATGCCCCGATGCAGGGCACGGCCGCCGATATCATCAAGCGCGCCATGATCAACGTGGACAGCTGGATCCGCGGTATCGAGGATGAATCGATCCGCATGCTGATGCAGGTACACGATGAACTGGTGTTCGAGATCCGCGAAGAGAAGCTGGAGGAGTACACCGCCATCATCAAGGAGAAGATGTCGGCCGCAGCCGAACTGCATGTGCCGTTGCTGGTTGAAGCGGGTACCGGTGACAACTGGGATCAGGCCCACTGATTTCCGGTCAGCCGTTCTGCACGGTTATATAGCTATATAAGAGGCGAAGCCCGGCATTATGCCGGGCTTCCTGCTTTTGCCAGCCCTATCAGGTCTCTTGCAGATATTCATCCTTGAGCAGGACATAGTTGTCGGCCGAGGTCTTGAGGAAGGCGAGCTCGGCGGGTTTGAGCGGACGAGCCTGTTTGACGGGATTACCTATATATAGAAAGCCCGATTCGAGTCGCTTGCCCGGTGGCACCAGCGAACCTGCGCCGATCATCACATCATCTTCAACCACGACGCCATCAAGCAGAATGGCACCCATGCCGACCAGCACCCGGTTGCCGATGGTGCAGCCGTGAAGCATCGCCTTGTGACCCACAGTGACATCTTCACCGATCAGCAGCGGATAGCCGGTCGGGTTGCTGGCGCTCTTGCGAGTCAGGTGCAGCACAGTGCCGTCCTGAATATTGCTGCGGGCGCCGATGCGGATATGGTTCACATCCCCCCGTGCCGCCACCATGGGCCAGATGCTGGCATCATCGGCCAGTTCGATATCGCCCACCAGTGTCGCGCAGGGATCTACATACACCCGTTTGCCCAGTTGCGGTCGTTTTCCCTTATAGGGTCTCAGTCGCAAGTCCATCTTGGCCTCCTTGTTTTCGGCCATTCTAGCAACCAGAAGGGTGTTTCTGTGGATAAGTTTGTATAAAAGCTGTGGCTGGATATGAATAACTAAAAAAGTGCTGTTTTTTGCAATTTTATTGCAGATAAGGGGTTGCCAGAAAGAATCTGTTCCCTATAATGCGCCTCCATCGACAGGGCA
>NZ_JAPDCL010000032.1:0-39650 GCF_027706025.1 Aeromonas sp. Y311-2
GAAAATTTTAGTCGATTTAATTCAAATGCTTACAAAGGCGTATTTTTGTACTTGGTGACTTATTCGCACCTTCCCTATCTGCAGGCCAAAGCTTTCTTTTTATGCCAAGGCAGGTAAGCTGCGGGGCAAATAGCGTCAAGCAGGAGAAGGGATGATGACAGAACAACATATCGCCGGGACGATCGGCATTCTGGGGGCGGGGTGGCTGGGGCTGCCGCTGGCGCGAGCCCTGTTGGCGGCTGGCAAGCAGGTGGCGGTGACGGTCAGCAGCGCCGAAAAAGCGGCCCGTCTGCAGGGGGAGGGGATCAACGCCTATCCGCTGACCATCTCTGCCAACATGGGCTCTGCCGAGATGTCCGTTGCTGATCAACAAGAGTCGTGGCCCATCCCCTGCGAATCGTTGGTTATCTGCGTACCGCCCAGCAAGACCGATGACTACCCGCAGGCGGTGGCAAAGGCCTGCGCGTTGGCCAAAGCGAATGGCACCCGGCGGGTGCTGTTTGTCAGCGCTACCTCGGTATGGGGCGCGGGGCAGCAGGAGGGTGAAGAGCCCCAACCGCGCCATGCCCGTGGCGAGCGGATGCTGGCGGCGGAGCAGGCGGTGCTGGCGGCCGGTTTCGAGACGGTGATGATAGTGCGCCCCTCCGGCCTTTATGGCCCGGATCGCCATCCCGGCCGTTTCCTCGCGGGCAAGACCCTGGATGGCGGCGCCCAGTCGGTCAATCTGGTCCATCTGGACGATGTGGTGGCGGCTTGCATGTTGCTGCTGGAACGGGGCAAGGACGGGGATGTTTTCAACCTGAGCGCGCCTGTGCATCCGCGCCGCGAGCAGTTTTACCCCTTTGCGGCGCGCCAGCAGGGGTTGCCTGTGCCGGTTTTTATCGAGCCTGCCGGTGAATTTCAGCCCATCGACGGTCAGCTGATTTGCCAGCAGATGGGATTCAACTATCGCTGGCCCGATCCGGCCCACTGGTTTGCCGAGCTCGCCGCCTCGGGCAATTGAGGTTTGCCAAGGGGGTGATCGCCCCCTATCATGCCGCCATCCATGAGAGAGAGGCGGTAATGATGGTAGATACAAAACGTCACCCCGATGGGGAGTTGTTGCTGAGAACCCTGGCAATGCCAGCCGATACCAACCCCAATGGCGACATTTTTGGTGGCTGGATCATGTCCCAGATGGATATAGGTGGGGGCATTATGGCCAAGGAGCTGGCAAAAGGACGTATTTGTACCGTATCCGTCGAAGGCATGACGTTTCACAGTCCGGTCAAGGTGGGCGATGTGGTCTGCTGCTACGGCCGCTGCATGAAGATCGGCCGCAGTTCCATGAAGCTCAAGCTGGAGGTGTGGGTCAAGCCGGTACTGCGGGAAAACGATGCCCAGCGTTACTGCGTGACCGAGGGGATCTTCACCTATGTCGCCATCGACGAACATGGCAAATCCCGCCCGGTTCCGGTGAGTGCCTGATTAAATCAGCCGGGCATTGATGATGGATATTTCCTGCTCAAGCCCGGTTTTTTGCCGTATCATGCGTTCCAGCATCTCTTCCGAGCCCACATATTGCAGGGTGTCGAACAGGCAGAGATCGCATTGAGGGTCCCGTCTTATCTGATAGACGGTGGACAGCTCCACTTGATGACAATTTCCTTGTTGATCATAAAACGTCACGTTGTACCGAAGTTCTTTCGCCATGAGACAAGTTCCTTCTGGTTGGGTGGAACAGGGACTATCAGCTTAGTCGGCGTGGATGACGTTTGTGATGGTCGCAACAAAAAGCAAAGGCGGGCGGTTGTTAGCCAATGAAAAATAGTTATCGCATTCTTGGCACCTCCCTGCTGACCCTGGGGTTGGTAGGCTGTTTTGAGGTGCCGGATCAGAACCATCTGGTCACAGCTCAAGGGATTGTGCCGGGACTCGACTGCCAGCGTCCGCCGCTGGTAGCGTTGGCGACCACGGCGCTGCCCCGTGAATTCGGGGTGACGGTGTGGAATCTCTACAAGGGCCAGCGCAAGAACTGGCGCGAAGGGATGGACAGTTATGCCAAGGGGCAGGATCTGGTGCTGCTGCAAGAGTCGGCCACCCGTCCCGATATGCTCGACTGGCTGCGCGCCGGTGATTTCCAGTGGCAACAGCTGCAAGCCTTCACCCAGGGCGGCGTGTCGTTCGGGGTGATGACGGTGGCCAAGACCCCGCAGGCGTTCGTCTGTGGCGTGCGCTCCCCCGAACCTTTGCTGCGCATCCCCAAATCCGGGCTGGTGAGCCTCTATCCACTGCAGGGCGATCCCGACGGCGTGATGGTCATCAATATCCATGCGGTCAATTTCGAGCTGGGGATGGCCACCTTCCGCGAGCAGCTCAACGATCTGACTGCCTTGGTGCGCCGCCATCAGGGGCCGGTGATCCTGGCCGGTGATTTCAATACCTGGAGCGACAAGCGCCAGTTCTGGCTGAACAAACTGGTGGACGAGCTGGGTCTGCAAGAGGCCGTGCCGGTGCCTGATCTGCGCCGCACCGCCTTCGGTCGCCCGCTGGATCACCTCTACTACCGCAATCTGGATCTGGTCGAGGTGAGTTCACCTGCCACCGACAGCTCGGATCACAACCCCATCATTGCGCGCTTTGCCGCCCAGTCGGTGACCCCCTGATCGGGGATGATGTGCGCGTGTTGCCCATAAAAAAATCCGGCGCCTGATAGCGCCGGATTTTTTTATACGATCTGGCGGTCAACCCGCTCGGGATGACCCGCTGGCATTACTGGTAGAGACCCAGATTCGCTTTGGCATAGGCTTCGAAATCGGTGCAGCCACCGATGTGCTGCTCGTCCAGGAAGATCTGCGGCACGGTATTGACCGGCTTGCCGGCGCTCTTGGCCAGATCTTCTTTGGTGATGCCTTCGGCATGGATATCCACGTAGCGGAATTTGAAGTCATCGCGCTGTTCGGTCAGCTGCTCGGCGATCTGTACGGCACGGACACAGTAGGGGCAACCCGGGCGACCAAAAATCACTGCAAACATATTTTCTCTCCGTTTTTTAAGCCGTTTATGTATGGCCGTTGATATGAGGCAGGCAACAGCATAGCCCTGCCTCGTGGCGACTTGAAGCCGAAATTATCGATACCCTGATTCGAGTGGGCCTATTGGATCAGCTCTCATCGGCGATCTGGATCGGCTGCTGCTGATAGATGCTCTCCAGCACCCCCTTCTCGAACACAGTCCAGGGCCACGGCGCCTTGCTGGCACGGTAGCGCTCATGGGTGGCCGGATCTTGGGACAGGCCACGCTGGAACATCACAAACGCCTTGCGCTGGCCGCCCGCAGTGTCGATAAAGCCCACCAGGTTGGAAGTGCCGGTGATGGTGCCGGTCTTGGCGTGGACCTTGTTCTTCATCATGGGGGCGGTGACGCTGCGGCGCCACGCCAGGGTGCCATCCACCTGAGAGCTTGGCAGCAGCTTGATCAGGCCAAG
This sequence comes from Aeromonas sp. Y311-2, assembly GCF_027706025.1. Taxonomy (NCBI): domain Bacteria; kingdom Pseudomonadati; phylum Pseudomonadota; class Gammaproteobacteria; order Aeromonadales; family Aeromonadaceae; genus Aeromonas; species Aeromonas sp. Y311-2. The sequence continues at coordinate 3,467 of NZ_JAPDCL010000032.1, forward strand.
CTCGGCATCATTTTTCTGGATGAAGTTCAGCACCGACATCATCTGACGGGCGCTGATGAGATTGTGAGCGGAAAGACCGGAGCCGTCTGCCAGAGTGGCATTGCCCAGATCGATGCCGTTCTTGGTCAGGATGGCGCGCACCGCCATGGTGCCGCTGCGATAGCTGCCCGGCTTGTTGTAGTAGTGACGGCCCACGGTTTTGAGGAAGGTATCGGCGTAGAGGTTGTCCGATTTCTTCAGCATCTTGGCGAGCATCACCGGCAGGGAGACCGAGTAGTGGGTGCCGAGGGTCTCTGCCCCTTCAGGGGCCTTGTGGGTGACCCGCAGCAGGCCATCATGCTTGATACCGGCCCGGTTCATCGCCCAGCGGATGTTGTCCCAGCCCCAGGCTTCCACGTCGTGGATGGCGAAACGCAGCCCCTGCGGCTCCTTGTTCGGGGTGATACAGCCCTTGAGCTCGTAGAAGTTGCCCTTGGCCATGTCCACTTCCAGTGCGCAGAACTGGCGCGCCATGTCGCCATAGCTCATCACCTCCACGTTGTCGGCACCGATGCCGATGGGGACGCCGGTGGCCACGTTGCCGACCGCCGGTTTGCCAATCTGGGTGGCAGTGATGGTGCCGTAGGCGCAGTTCTTGTCGATGATGACCGAGGAGACAGGAGCGGCGAAGCAGAGGGTCTGATCCCCCCACGACCAGCCGTTGCCGCGCTCGTAGCCGTTGTAGGCGCCGGTGTTGACGTAGACATTGCCCTTGATGCTGGTGACGCCGAGCTGCTTGAACAGGGCCAGCAGATCCATGCGGGAGAGGGTGGGGTCGCCGACGAAGTTGATCCAGATATCGCCGTTGATGGTGTCACCCTGTTTGGCACCGGGTTGGGCCTGAATGTCGGTGGCGAAGCGGAAGTCGGCACCCAGCTCGAGGCGGGCCGCCAGCGCGGTGAGCACCTTCATGGTGGAGGCGGGGGCGATCATCTGATCCGCGTGGCGGGCAAACTCGACGCCGTTATTGCCCTGCACCATGATGGCGTACTGGCCACCCTGAGGGGGCGTCAGCGGGGCGGCATGAGCCGCCAGAGAAGAAAAGAGAGCACAAAAACCAATCAACAGCCGCTGCATAACATCCTCTAACGTGACGAAGGGCCCGGCAGTGGTGCCGACCCTGATAATTCAACCAGCCGATGCGGGATCGACGGGATAACGCAATTCATGCCATGTATGCCGGTCGCCATCATGCCAGCGAGTTGGCGGTACGATAGCGACCCTCATAATCAAAAATTTTCTCTTTTATCTGCCAGAAGCGACCCGATTTGCGGGCGATGACAAAATCCGGATGACGGAACTGGCTTTGCGCGGCCAGCACGCTCGCCAGGGTGGCAAATTCGGGCTCCAGCCCCGGGGCGGGCCAATGATGACGCACAAAGTGCTGTTGAAACAAGCGCCGTGCGCCCGGGGAGTGAAATCCGAAGTATTCGCTGAGGGTCAACCCATCCTCATCGTGATAGGTCACCTCCAGCCGCTCCCCCTGTTTGCCGCGCCCGGCTGTGAGGGTTAGCCCCGCGCAGCGGATCACCATGCAATCCTTGAGATTGAGCGCCTCTTTAAGCTTGTCGTCAGGGTCCACCAGCAGCTGATCGCAGCTCTGGCAGCTGCGGGCGGCGATGTCGTTCTCCGCACCGCAGCCGGGGCAGATCTTGGCGCGAAAGCGGTAGTCACACTCTTCGCGGTTGCCCTCATCATCTTCAAACAGCCCCTGACAGCGGCGGCCGTAGTGCTCGATCACCTTGCCATCCTCGTCGGTCTTGCCCCAGAAGGTGTTGGCAAAACCGCAGGCGGGGCAGGGCACCTGTACCGGCTCGGTACCGGCGTGGGGGCGAGGCTCCCCCACTTCGGGGGCGAACAGGTTGAAGTTGTTGCCCGCATAGTCGAGTACCAGACAATCGCTCTTGCCCGGCGAGAGACGCAGGCCCCGCCCCACAATCTGCTGATAGAGGGAGACCGACTCGGTGGGCCTGAGCATTACGATAAGATCGACATGGGGGGCATCGAAGCCGGTGGTGAGCACCGCCACGTTGACCAGAAACTTGAGCTCCCGCGCCTTGAAGGCGCTGATGAGGGCATCGCGCTCCGGCCCCGGCGTTTCGCCGGTGATAAGGGCTGCCTGCTGGCCTCGGGCGCCAAGCAGGCCGTGAATTTCACGGGCGTGTTCGACGGTGGCGGCGAAGATCATCACCCCCTGCCGGTCGGCGGCATACTCCAGCACCTGGCTCAGGATATGGGGGGTAACCCGCTCCTGGCGCTTGAGCTCGCCGTTGAGATCCGCCTCGCTGAAGAGGCCGTTCTCCCTCGCCACCAGCTTGCTGAAGTCGTAGTGGACTATGGGGGCATCCACCATGCGCGGCGGCGTCAGGTAGCCGTTTTTGACCATAAAACGCAAGGGCAGCTCGAACACGCAGTCGCCAAACAGCCGTTCGCCGTGGCTCTTGACCATGCCGTGATAGTGGCGCCGGTAGATCCAGCCCAGCCCGAGCCGATAGGGAGTGGCGGTGAGGCCGAGGATCTTGAGGGCCGGATTGGCGGCCTTGAGGTGGTCGATCACCTGATGGTACTGGCTGTCATCATCGAGCGAGACCCGATGGCACTCATCGATGATCAGCAGCGAAAACGCTCCGTCAAAGGCATCCAGATTGCGGGCAACCGACTGCACCGAGCCGAACACCACCTGGGCGCTCGCCTCCTTGCGATCCAGGCCGGCAGCGAAAATATCGGCCTTGAGCCCCCACGCCTCGTATTTAGCGTGGTTCTGCTCCACCAGCTCCTTGACGTGGGCCAGCACCAGCACCCGACCGCGCGCTTTGCGGGCCAGCTCGGCGATCACCAGACTCTTGCCGGCCCCGGTGGGCAGCACCACCACGGCGGGATCCGGGTGTTTGCGAAAGTGGCTGATAACGGCGTTGACGGCGTCGGTCTGATAGGGTCTGAGAACGAACATGCAGGCTTGGGTATGTCGATGTGGGGTGGTGCAAGATGGCGCCATTATAGGGTGCTTGCCGTCACAAAAACAGCGGGCCGGCATGATGCCGGCCCGCAGGGTGCTTGGGTGCTGATCAATGGAACGGGAAGATGTAGTTCATCCAGCTTGCCATGCGCAGCAGCACTTTGCGCATCACAGATACATGGTGGAAGTAGTGGGTATAGATGGCAGCCTGCCCGCTGGAGCCTGCAATTACCTGATACTTGGCCCACTCGGGGTCGGTGATGGAGATAACCACCGGCAGACGACCCGGGCGCACCGCAGTGGTTTGATCCAGCAGACCGGCGTTGGCCTGCACGTTACCGGCGGCAATGGCCGGAACCACGGCTGTCACCTTGCCTTTGAAGATCTTGCCGGGTACGCCATCGATCACCACTTCGGCCTCATCGCCCACCGCCAGTCTCTGCATGCTGTTCTGCCAGAACCAGCCGACGTAGGCGGTGTCATCCTTGTGGATGAAGGTCATCACCGGACGATACATGAAGGGGGTGGCGATCATGCCGGGGCGTAGGGCCAATTGCACCACATGACCATCGCTCGGGGCATAGACCACGGTTTGTGACTGCTGGTACTTGGCTTCCATCAGCTGGGCCTGCAGATCGTTCAGGGTGGCTTTCTGCTGGTCAATCTGGGCCACGATGTCGTCCACGTTGGCTTGGGTGACGTCGAGGTCGCGCTGCTTGCCCACGCCACGGCGCATCAGGTCGCTGGCGCGATCCCGATCCAGCCTGGCGGAGCGCAGTCTCGCCTCGATGGACTTGAGGTGTTCGCGGTTGGATTCGACCCGTGCGGTGAGGCTCTCCACTTTCAGGCGGAACGGCTCGTCATCGATGCGAAACAGCACATCCCCTTTTTTCACCGGCTGGTTGGCCTGTACCGGCACCTCAACCACCCGGCCCTTGACCAGCGGCACTATGGGGGTGGAGACGTAGTAGTTGCGCGCCATCTCGGAGTAGGGGTGGTTGTAGTTCATCAGCATGATCAGGGTGCCGATGAGCAGCACGCCGCCCAGTGCTGCTGTGGGGACGGTCCACTTGTTGAGCGGGATGCGGAAGATTTTGAAGATGGCGACACACAGTGCCGTGTAGGTCAGGATCAGTAGCAGGTCCATGGTTTATCCCTGTTGCTCACTCTGTTCGATAGTGTTGATACGGCTCTTCAGATCCGCCAACTCCTGCTTGAGGGCCGCCAGCTCCTCTTCATCTTCTTGCAGCCGCTGGCTAAAGCCCCAGCCGCGATCCGGCCGATAGAGGGTTGCCCAGATCCAGAGGAAGGGCCACAGCACGTGCAGGGTAAACAGGCTGACCCAACCTGCCACATGAATGGCATCCTGATGAGGGTGATTCCGATGTTTGGCAATCTCGTAAGGAATATCGTGGATAACGATGACGCCATAAAAAATGACCAGCCCGACAAAGACGAGCAGACCAAGGGCAAAATAATCAAGGGCCATTTATAACCTCCACTGGCATGACGCACAGCTTAATCATGGGTTCCAACAAGCACTAAAGCAATTAAGAATCACACATTTATCGTCAGTTTGCCCGGAATCTTAAGGAAGGTGCGAATAAGTCATATGGCACGAGAGCATTTACTGCTAACCCATTGATATTAAATGACTAAAATTTTCATTTTTTGTTCGTGGGATACTTGTTCGCACTTTCCTTAAAGCTATTCGCTGTATTGAAGCTGAAGCCGTTCGACAGTTGTCTTATTAGTCTTTTTGTCATTAAAAAAGGCGCCATCAGGCGCCTTTTTTGTGCTGCTTTCGCTGCATTTTTTGCTGTTTTTACCCTTCGCTGGTACTGCTGACCAGCGGCTGGCGGAACTTCATCAGGAAGGCCACGGTAATGGCCGCCGTTGCAGTCAGGCCGATGATGGTGGAGGTCCCCATCTCCAGCCCGAATCCGATGGGGGCGTTGGCCAGATAGGTGATCACCACAGCAGTCATGAACATGGCGGGAATGGTGCAGATCCAGTGCAGCTTGCCCTCTTTGATGAGGTAGGCAGCCGCAGCCCACAGCATGATGACGGCGGTGGTCTGGTTGGCCCAGCCGAAGTAGCGCCAGATCACCCCGAATTCAGCCTTGGAGATGATAAAACCAAGGATAAACATGGGGATGGCAATCAGCAGACGCTTGGCCAGCGGTTTCTGGGTCATCTTCAGGAAGTCCGCCACGATCAGGCGAGCACTGCGAAATGCGGTGTCGCCCGAGGTGATAGGCAGGATCACCACACCGAGAATGGCCAGAATGCCGCCCACGGTGCCGAGCAGGCTGGTGGAGACTTCGTGTACCACGGCTGCCGGGCCGCCGTTGGCCATAGTAGCGTTGAGCGCTTCGGTGCTGTCGTAGAAGGAGAGACCCAGGGTGCACCAGATAAGGGCGATGATCCCTTCACCGATCATTGCACCGTAGAAAATGAAGCGGCCGGATTTTTCGTTCTGCATGCAGCGCGCCATCAGTGGTGACTGGGTGGCGTGGAAGCCGGATACCGCGCCACAGGCGATGGTGATGAAGAGCAGCGGCCAGAGCGGCAGTTCGGTCGGGTGCAGGTTGGAGAAGTCCATCCCGGTGTTGTAGAAGCCTTTGCCGGAGGCGATCAGGCCAACGATGAGGCCGACCGACATGAAGACCAGCAGGGCGCCGAAGATGGGATAGAAGCGACCGATGATCTTGTCGATGGGGACAATGGTCGCGAGGATGTAGTAGGCAAAGATTGCCACAATCCAGTAGACCAGATCGGTGGAGGTGAGGTTGGCCAAGAGGCCCGCCGGGCTCAGCACGAATACCACGCCCACCAGCATCAGCAGCACCACGGCAAACAGGTTCATGAAGTGCTTGGCGGCGGTGCCCAGATGCTCACCGACCACGGTTGGCACCGAGGCCCCCTTGGCGCGTACCGACAGCATGCCGGAGAAGTAGTCATGTACCGCACCGGCGAAGATGCAGCCAAAGACGATCCACAGCATGGCGACCGGGCCGTAGAGGGCACCCAGGATCGGGCCGAAGATGGGGCCGACGCCTGCGATGTTGAGCAGTTGAACCAGATAGACTTTCTTGTCCGACATGGGGACATAGTCCACCCCGTCAGCCATGGTGATGGCGGGGGTTTTCAGCTCGGGTTTCGGGCTGAATATCCGTTCGATGAATTTGCCGTATATGAAGTAGCCGGCCACAAGTAAGCCGACACAGAGGAAGAACCAGATCATTGCTACGCTCCTGCATTGTTATTTTTTAGTGTGCAGAGCGAGTCTAAAACGGTTGCGCCTGACTGGCAGGTGAAATTCCCCGAGCGGCGCTTTGGCGCGCCGAGCGGTCGGCGGCTGTGATCAGGCGCACACTCCGCGGCTCAGTCCAGCCCCAGCTGATCTTTGAGCTCCTTGAGATAGCGACGACTGACCGGCACCCGGGCGCCGCTCGGGGTGACAATCTCTGCCAGCTGGTTATCCAGCAGCTGGATCTCGAAGATGGCGTTGGGGGAGACCAGATACTGGCGGTGGCAGCGCAGCAGCGGGCTCTTTTCTTCCAGCGATTTGAGGGTGAGCTGGGTGTGGAACAGCTCGCCCTGACAGGCCACATGGACCCCGCCCAGATCGGAGAAGGCATACTCCACCTGCGCGATGGGCAGCAGCCTGACCCGATTGTGCAGATAGCCCGGAATATGTTCGATAGTCGGGGCCAGCCGCTCGATGGGCTGCGGGGAGATATCCTGCTTGAGGCGAGCGAGGGTCTTGGCGAGCCGGGCGGGCTCCACCGGCTTGAGCAGGTAGTCGAAGGCGTTCTCTTCAAAGGCCTGAATGGCATATTCGTCAAAGGCGGTGACAAAGACGATGCGGGGCAGGGGGTCGAGCATGGCGACCAGCTCCATGCCGCTCAGCTTGGGCATCTGGATATCGAGGAACACCACGTCGGGCTTGAGGCGCTGAATAAGCGGCAGCGCCTCGATGGCGTTGGCCGCTTCCCCCACGATCTCGATGGCAGGATCGCAGGCCAGCTGCTGCCTCAGCTCTTCGCGGGCATAGTGTTCGTCATCGACTATCAGAGTGCGGATCATGGTTGCTCCTTGGGGATGGTGAACGACACCCGGGTCCACTGTTCCGGCTCGCACGCAATAGTCACGCCATAGCGCTCGCCAAAGGCGCTTTTCAGTCGCCGGTCTACGATGGTCATGCCCAGACCGTCGCCAGCGGGATGTGCTTGCCAGGTGCCTGCATTATCTTCCACATGGATGGTGACGCTGGTGGGATGCTCATCGGTCCAGAGGCGAATACGCCCCTGCTCCAGCAGAGTCGAGATGCCGTGCTTGATGGCATTCTCGATCAACGGTTGCAGGGTGAAGCTGGGCAGTCGCAGTGTGGCCAGATGGGGCGGGATCTCGTTTATCACCGTCAGCCGATCGCCAAAACGGGCCAGCTCGATCTCCAGATAGGATTGGCAGTGCTCCTGCTCCTCCTGCAGAGTCGCAAGGCCGCTCTGGCGTTTGAGGTTCTTGCGAAAGAACAGCGACAGATGCAGCAGCAGATCCCGCGCCTTGTCCGGATCGCGCCGGGTGATGGCACTGATGGTGTTGAGGGTGTTGAACAGAAAGTGGGGGTTGATCTGGGCTTGGATCAGCTTGAGTTCGGACTGCACCAGCAGCCGCTGATGCTGCTCCAGCCGACCGGCCAGCAACTGCTGTGACAGCAGGTTGGCAATCCCTTCCCCCAGGGTGTGGTTGATCTTGAGAAACAGCCGCTTCTTCGGCTCGTAGAGCTTGATGGTGCCGATCACCCCCTTGTCCCCCTGCAGCGGGATCACCAGCACCGAGCCCAGCTGGCAGGCGGAGGAGAGGCTGCACCGATAGGGCTGGCTGTTGCCATCGGCAAACAGCACCTTGTTCTGGGCGATGGCCTGCATGGTGATGGCTGACGCGATGGGGGTGCCCGGCAGATGGTGATCTTCGCCGGTGCCGATAAAGGCGAGGATCTGCTCGGTGTCCGTGATGGCGACCGCCCCAACGCCGGTCTCCTCCTGAATGATGCGGGCAATCTTGTTGCTTGCCTGTGGGGTAAAGCCCTGACTCATGATCCCCACTGTACGGTTGGCGATATTGAGCGCCTTGGCGGAGAAGACCCGGGAGAACTTCTCATACATCCGCTGCTGGTCGCGGATCATGCTGATAAAGAGCGCCGCGCCACAGGAGTTGGCCAGAATCATCGGGGTGGCGATGGTGCGTACCAACAGCAGGGATTTGTCGAACGGGGTCGCCACCAGCAGGATGATGACCATCTGCATGATCTCGGCATAGAGAGTGGTAAAGAAGGCGATGCGTGGTTCAAACAGGGCATCCGTTCGCCCCGAGCGCATCAGTCGCCAGTGCACTATGCCCCCGAGCAACCCCTCGCAGGTGGTGGAGATGGCGCAGGCGAGATCGGTAAATCCCCCCAGCGTATAGCGGTGCAGACCGCCGGTCAGCCCCACCAGAAAGCCCACCAGCGGTCCCCCCAATAATCCCCCCAAGACGGCGCCGACCGCCCGGGTGTTGGCGATGGCATCGTCGATATCGAGGCCCACATAGGTTCCGAGGATGCAAAAACATGAAAATATTATGTATATCAGTACCTTGTGAGGAATCCTCACTGAATAGTTGGCAAGCGGGCGAAGCAGCGGGCTTTTCGAGAAGAGATAGGCGATCACCAGGCTGACGCTCATCTGCTGTAACAAAGAGAGAACCAACTGCATAAAAAACGCGCCTCATCAGCCAGCCTAAAAAACAACCAGCCCGTGAATAAGTGTGATCAAGATCTTGTTCGGTTGGCCCTGCGGGTCGCAACGGACCGCCAGTTTGCCAGAACAAATGGATAAAACTACATTAAATCAGCATGTTAAATTGATATTTGTGTAAGAGGCGACAGATTGCTATTGATGGATAGAGCATGAATGTATCCGTCGGATACGCCACATGGAAGTGGCATGCTCCGCCCGGCCCCCCTGGCTGGGCGTTTTTTATACATGATCAGATGGCAACCTGTTGGTGGGGATTCGTGCAATTATTCCGGTTTGTCCAATGAGTTATCCCCAGCTTCTGGGGATAACTCAGAATGCAAAGTAGTAACAGAAGCGGCGGGTCAGATTGAAGAACTGCCGCTGTCCCTCATCCAGCTCCTCCTGTTTGATAAAGGCACTGATGGTGCGTTCATCTTCCCGCAGATCGATCATGGCGACCGCTTCCGGCCGCTGGGCCTTGATATAGGGCAGGATCTTCGGCTTGAGGGGCATGGTGGGTTCGGTAGAGAGTACCAGCGCAATGCTCTCGTCGGAGAGTTTCACCAGGGATCCCGGCGGGTAGACCCCCAGCACCTTGACCAGCAACTTGACCAGATTCTGGTCGAACTTCTTCTGGGATAACTTGTAGAGCTGGCTGATGGCCTGACTCGGTGCCGCCGGCGTGCCGCTGTTGCGGGGATGAAGCAGCTCGTCGTAGAAGTCGACCAGTCCGATCAGCCGCGCCAGCGGCGGGATCTCCCCCCCCTTGATCCCCAGCGGATAACCGCTACCGTCGAGCCGTTCGTGGTGCAGATGGGCTACCTGACGAATTTTGGGCTCAAAGGCATTGAGTTGGTTCAGCATGTCAAATCCGTACTGGGGATGCATCTTGAGGAAGTTCTGCTCGGCCTTGTTTAGCTCACCACGCTTTTGGGTGATCTGGCTGGGAATTTTCAGTTCGCCGATGTCGTGGATAAGTCCCGCAAGCCCGGTCTCTTCCAGCTCGATGGGATTCATCCCCAGTTCGCGCGCCATCAACATGGCAATGAAAGCCACATTGAGACTGTGCTGCAGCAGGACATCGGTGTGGGGACTGCGGATCAGGTGGAGCCCGAGGGGGCCCTCGTGCTGACTGAGGGTGAAGGCGGCATTGCGGACGATCTGTGCGGTGTTGGCCAGCCCTTCATCCGGTTTGAGGTTGAGTGCCCCGAGCGCATCGCGTAGCTCGCTCATGGATTGGCCAAAGGCCTTGTCGGCGGCGCGCATGGAGCGGCGAAAGGCCTTTTCGTCAAAGGGGGGCGGGCCGGCATCAATCAGGGACTCCAGCTCTTCGAGATCGGGCCCGGCATCGGGGATATCGCCACGCAACAGTGGCTCGATAGGCAGATCGCTCTTGTCGGGGTCGACCATCAGCAGGGTGAGATCAAGATGACGGAGAATGTCGAGTTGCTGCTGATCCTTGATCTTGAAGGTATTGAACATAAACGGGTGGTTAGTCCATCCCGTGGGGAGATGGATATAGTGGCCTACTCTCAATTGCTCTATCGAGGCTTGGATCAGTGCCATCGGTTAACCTGCATTTCATGAATGCCTACTCAACAAGCTAGCAAAATCCGATGGATAGACAACTAAAAATCCATTTCGGGGCAGCGGAGCACCCCGTGCTGTGATGGGGCGCACGAGCGCCGTGCTTCTCTTCTTAATTCGCGCTTAAGTTTTACTTCCTACGCTGGCCCCGTCGTTTTTGTTGGCTTGGCCGGCCCGCTGCACTGCAGGCCGGTATGTAGGAGTTGTTTATGCGTGTAACTCTCGGTGTACTGCAAACCAATCTGTTGCTGGTGCTCTTTTTCGCCCTGGTACTGAACTGGCCAATCTTTTTGCATTTCTATACGGTGCTCAGCGCCCTGACCCATGTCAAAGCCGGATTTGCCATCTCGATCCCGCTGGTGCTGATCGCGGCGCTCAATGCCGTGTTTATTCCCTTCACGTTCCGGTTTGTGCTCAAGCCCTTTTTTACTGTGCTCATTCTGACTGGCTCCATCGTAAGTTACGCCATGCTCAAATACGGCGTCATCTTCGATGCCGGCATGATCCAGAACATAGTGGAGACCAACAGTGGTGAGGCGGGGGCCTATTTGAATGGCTCGGTTGCGCTCTGGTTTCTGCTGACCGGGCTGCTGCCTGTTCTGGTGCTCTGGTCACTGCGGATCCGCTATCCGGCTCGCTGGTATCAGGGGTTGGCGTTGCGGGCAGGTGTATTGGCTATCTCTCTGCTGTTTATCGGGGGCGTCGCGGCACTTTACTATCAGGATTACGCCTCGGTCGGTCGCAACAACAAGTCGCTGGCCAAAGAGATTGTGCCTGCCAACTATGTGCACGGCCTCTACAAATATGGGCGGGATGTGCTGTTTGCCACGCCGCTCCCCTACCAGCATCTGGGGACCGATGCCAGGGTGGTGGCCCGGGGAAGCAAGCCGACTTTGATGTTCCTGGTGGTGGGGGAGACGGCGCGCAGCCAGAACTACTCCCTTAACGGGTATGGCAAGGCGACCAACAGCTTTACGGCAAAAGAGCAGGGAGTGGTGTCGTTCAGGGATGTGCGCTCCTGCGGTACAGCAACCGCCGTTTCGGTGCCCTGCATGTTCTCCAACCTCACGCGCCGTGGCTACGATGACCAGCTTGCCAGCTCCCGTGACGGCCTGCTCGATGTGCTGCAACATGCCGGAGTCTCGGTATTGTGGAAAGAGAACGATGGCGGCTGCAAAGGGGTGTGCCGCAATGTGCCGACCATCGAGATCCTTCCCAAGTCCTATCCTGCGCTCTGTCAGGGGGAGTCTTGCTATGACGAGGTGCTGCTGGAGGGGCTGGATCAGCAGATTGTCGAGATGAAGGGCAACAAGCTGGTGGCTTTTCACCTGATGGGCAGCCATGGCCCGACCTATTTCCGTCGTTACCCTGCCAGCGAGCGCGTCTTTATGCCGGACTGCCCGCGCAGCGACATTGAAAACTGCAGCAACGAAGAGCTGGTCAATACCTATGACAACACCATCCGCTACACCGACAAAGTGGTGGGGCTGCTGATCGACAAGCTCAAGTCGCTGGAGAGCCAGTATGATGTGGGACTGGTCTATCTCTCCGATCACGGTGAATCCCTCGGGGCCATGGGGCTCTATCTGCATGGCACGCCATACAAGTTTGCGCCGGATGATCAGACACGGGTGCCGCTGCTGACCTGGTTCTCGCCTCAGTTACAGGCCGATCGCCAGCTTGATATGGGTTGCCTGGCGGCGGAGGCGAGCAGCCAGCGCTTCTCCCATGACAACCTCTTTCACTCCATGCTGGGGATCATGGATGTGCAGACGAGTGTTTACGACAACAAGCTGGATCTGTTCAAGCCATGTCGTGCGGGCTAAATCGCCAGCAAGCACACAATAGAAAACGGCAGCCAGTGGCTGCCGTTTGGTTATCTCGCAAGATCAGTGTCTTACTTCTGCTCCATGATGATCTGCAGCAGATCTCCCTCCAGCAGGGCGCGCTTGACCAGTGCAAAGCCGCCATAGGTCGGCTGGTTCTGGAAGCGGGCTTTCACGATGGGCAGGCCACGGTGGAAGCTCGGCAGGGATTGATGCTCGACGCAGCGACGGATGGCCGGGAAGAGGATCTCTTCGGCGGCGGTGATTTCACCGGCGATCAGCACCTTCTGCGGGTTGAACAGGTTGACCGTAATAGCCACCGCCCGTCCCAGATGCTCACCCACGTTCTCGATGACGCTGCGGGCCAGTTCATCGCCCGCCAGCGCCGCCTTGCACACCTCCTGAATGGTGATGTGCTTCTCCTGCAGCGCGCTCTGATGACCGCGGCTGATGAGCTCCTTCACCTTGTCGATGATCGCTTCGTTGGAGGCGATGGTTTCGAGGCAGCCGAAGTTGCCACAGTGACAGCGCTTGCCGAGCGGCTCGACCTGGATATGGCCGATCTCGCCGACGTTGCGGTTCTGGCCGAGGAACACCTGACCCTTGGTGATGATCCCCGAGCCCGTCCCCTGGTGGACGCTCACCAGAATGGAGTCCATGCAGTCGCGGGACTCGCCGAAGAAGTGTTCGGCTAACGCCAGCGAGCGGGTGTCGTTGCCCACGTAGCAGGGGAGGTTGAAGTGGTTCTCAAGCAGCTTCGCCAGTCCCAGATTGCGGATGTGGTACTTGGGGGTGTAGATGACCATGCCGGATTCCGGGTTGACCAGACCCGGCATGGTCAGCGCGATGCTGATGAGGTTGCGACAACGTTCGCGGTTGGCATCGATAAAGGCGCCAATCTCACGCAGCAGCATGTCGACCACGGGTTGCTGGTCGATCTCGGTCACCTGAATGACGTGCTGGTCGAGCTCCTTGCCATCGAGGTCATAGAGACTCAGTTGCAGGTAGCCGCGGCCCAGCTTGGCAGAGACAAACTGAAAGCGATGTTTGATGGTGGTCAGGGAGATGGCACGCCGCCCGCCGGTTGAGGCTTGCGGAGAGGTCTCCTTGATCAGGCCATGCTCGATCAGTTGCCGGGTTATTTTGGTCACGCTGGCCGGGGCCAGCTGACTCAACTCGGCAATCTTGACCCGGGAGATGGGGCCTTGCAGGTCGATGAGCCGATACACGGCTGCACTGTTGACCTGCTTGATAAGATCTACGTTTGCTATTTGTCCGCCAGTCATGATGTCACTGTTGTGTGTAGTGTCCGTTAACCACGGTCCCACGGACCGTGAAGTCCTGATCGAAGACAGTGAGGTTGGCTACTTTACCGACCTGGATACTACCGAGACGTGAGTCCCATCCAATGGCGCGAGCGGGGTAGAGGCTGGCCATTCTCAGTGCTTCATCGAGCGGTAATCCGACCTGCTTGACCAGATTTTCCACCCCCTCAATCATGGTGAGGGAGGAACCGCCGAGTGTACCATTCTCGTCGACACACTGACCATCGCGTAAAAAGACGGTGGTGCCACAAAAATCAAATTTCTCAAAGCCTTCCGGCGCTCCGGCTGCCGCGGTGGCATCGGTGACCAGCACCAGTCGCTCCCCCAGCGCCTTGTGAGCCAGACGCACGTTGGCCCAGTGCACGTGGTGGCCATCGACGATGATGCCCGCATAGACATCCTTGCGATCGTAGATGGCGCCCACGACGCCCGGCTCGCGACCGTTGAGGGTCGGCGTCATGGCGTTGTAGAGGTGGGTCGCAAAGCGAATACCGTTATCAAACCCGGCCATGGCCTGATCGTAACTGGCGGCAGTGTGACCGGCCGAGACCAGAATGCCCGCTTCCACCAGACGGCGGATATGGGCCGGCTCGTTGCGTTCCGGTGCCAGGGTGATCTTGGTGATGGCATCCGCGTTGGCGCAGAAGAAGTCGATCATCTCGTCCGCTGGCTGACGAATTTGCGCGGCAGGGTGGATCCCCTTGCGCTTGAGGTTGGTATAAGGCCCTTCCAGATGGACGCCCAGCACCTCGTTGGGGTGTGCAGCCATGTAGTCACGGGTCACCGCAACGGCCTGCTTCATGTCGGCATCCGGACTGGTGATCAGGGTCGGCAGGAAGCTGGTGGTACCGGATTTGAGGTTGGCCGCCTGCATGGTTGCCAGGGTCTCGACCGTGATGTCGGTGTTGAACATCACCCCGCCGCAGCCGTTGAGCTGCACATCGATAAAACCGGCGGTCAGGTTGGCGCCTTTGAGGTCAATTTGCTCGATGCCTGCAGGCAGTTCGGCCAGGTGAGAGATGGCGACAATCTTGTCGCCCTCGATAAGCACCCCGTAGCCGGTCAGCACGCAGCTGCCGGTGTAGAGGGTACAGTTGGTCAATGCGTACATGGCGACTCCTTACAGACGGCCGATGTTGGCGGCTTCCAGTTGCTGGAAGTAGCGAACGGTCTTGACCTTGAGCTCCATGGTGGAGGGCTCGTCGCACACCATCATTCCCTTCGGATGCAGTTGCAGGGTGGAGATGGTCCACATGTGGTTGACGCTGCCTTCCACGGCGGCCTGCAGGGCCAGTGCCTTGCCGTGACCGGTGACCAGGATCATGATCTCTTCCGCATCCATCAGGGTGCCGACACCCACGGTCAGGGCCAGCTTGGGCACCTGCTCCATGTCGCCACCGAAGAAGCGGGAGTTGGCGATGCGGGTGTCTTCGGTCAGGGTCTTGACCCGGGTGCGGGAGGAGAGGGAAGAGGCCGGTTCGTTGAACGCGATGTGGCCGTCGTTACCCACGCCACCCATGAACAGGTGGATCTTGCCGTAGGACTTGATTTTGTCTTCGTAGCGCTTGCACTCGGCCACCAGATCCTCGGCATTGCCGTTGAGGATGTTGATGTTCTCGGGACGAATGTCGATGTGGCTGAAGAAGTTGTTGTGCATGAAGCTGTGGTAGCTCTCCGGGTGATCTTCCGGCAGGCCAACGTACTCGTCCATGTTGAAGGTGACCACATTCTGGAAGCTCACTTCACCGGCTTTGTGCAACTCGATCAGGCGCTTGTAGGTGTTGAGCGGGGTGCCACCGGTGGGCAGGCCCAGTACGAAAGGGCGATCGCTGGTCGGCTTGAACGCGTTGATGCGGTCAACGATGTAACGAGCAGACCACAGGCCTACTTGGCTGGCAGATTTCAACGGGATCAGGCGCATATGGGATACCTCTGTGTCGGGTTGCGACCGGTTTGGCGGTGGCAATTGGCTAAGACGGATTCAAGTTGTTTTATAGCGTAAATAAAGATTGCGAACTAAGCCACATCTATCCACCACCTTTATCTTGTTTGGGTGATAACGATCACGATTATCGGTTTATTAATTTGCGCAGCGAAATAAAAGCCCTAGACTGCCAATCAAGCCTTGATGGCTTATGCGTCAAACGTGATAAGCACTTAATTTCTAGAAAAACATTAACTAAGGAGAGGAACCGTGAACATTCTCGGTTATTTGCAAAAGATCGGCCGTGCCCTGATGGTGCCGGTAGCGGTATTGCCTGCCGCAGCGATCCTGATGGGGGTTGGCTACTGGATTGACCCGAATGGTTGGGGTGGTGACAGTGCGCTGGCTGCCTTCCTGATTAAAGCGGGCGCAGCCATTATCGATAACATGTCCGTACTGTTCGCAGTCGGTGTCGCTTACGGTATGTCCAAGGATAAAGACGGTTCTGCTGCTCTGGCAGGTTTGGTCGGCTTCCTGGTCGTTACCACCCTGCTGAGCCCGGGCGCTGTGGCCCAGATCAAGAGCATCCCGGTGGAGCAGGTTCCTGCCGCGTTTGCCAAGATCAGCAACCAGTTCGTGGGTATCCTGTGTGGTGTTATCGCCGCTGAGCTGTACAACCGCTTCAGCAGCGTCGAGCTGCACAAGGCACTCTCCTTCTTCTCCGGTCGTCGTCTGGTACCGATCGTAACCTCCGTAGTGATGATCGTCGTATCTTTCATCCTGATGGCCGTATGGCCGGCAATCTACGGTGGTCTGGTCTCCTTCGGTGAGTCCATCGTGAGCCTGGGTTCTACCGGTGCCGGTATCTACGCCTTCTTCAACCGTCTGCTGATCCCGATCGGTCTGCACCACGCCCTGAACTCCGTGTTCTGGTTCAACGTGGCCGGTATCAACGACATCCCGAACTTCCTGGGTGGTCAGGCTACCATCGATGCCGCTCTGGCCGCTGGCAAGAGCCTGGAGCAGGTGAAAGGTGTGGTCGGTATGTACCAGGCTGGCTTCTTCCCCATCATGATGTTCGGTCTGCCGGGTGCCGCTCTGGCCATCTACCACTCCGCCAAGAAAGAGAACAAAGAGAAAGTTGCCTCTATCATGATCGCAGCTGCCTTTGCCTCCTTCTTCACCGGTGTAACCGAGCCGCTCGAGTTCTCCTTCATGTTCGTGGCGCCGGTACTGTATGTCATTCACGCTGTGCTGACCGGTATCTCCGTGTTCATCGCTGCCTCCATGCAGTGGATGGCCGGTTTCGGTTTCAGTGCCGGTCTGGTGGATATGGTGCTCTCCAGCCGTAACCCGCTGGCGACCAACTGGTACATGCTGATCCCTCAGGGTCTGGTCTTCTTCGGCCTCTACTACACCGTGTTCCGCGTAGTGATTGCCAAGCTGAACCTGAAAACCCCGGGTCGTGAAGATGACGAAGATACTGCTCCGGCTGCCGCTCAATCTACCAACCGTACCGAGCTGGCCAAGCAATACCTGGAAGTGCTGGGTGGTCAAGAGAACCTGGTCTCCATCGATGCCTGCATCACCCGTCTGCGTCTGACTCTGAAAGACCGCAGCATCGTCGATGAGCGCAAGCTGAAAGCCCTGGGTGCGGCCGGTGTGGTCAAACTCGGTGAGCAGAACCTGCAGGTGATTCTGGGTCCATTGGCCGAAATCATCGCCGGTGAGATGAAAGCCCTGCGTTAATCGAGCGACTCGCTCACCTCAAGTCTAAGTCCATTGTTGACATAACTAAGGGCCCCGCTCAGGGGCCCCATATAAAAAAGCCAAGAAAATCCAACCTTTACTTCAAATGAGAGCAGCAGTTATGAACTTGAAACATTCTCTGTTAGCCATTGCCATGTCTACCGTTTTTGTCAGCCAGGTCCAGGCAGCCGATGCCGCCAAGCAGGCTGTGGTCGACTCCCTCGCCAACAACCTGGTGGTCAAGTATGAAGTGGTCACCAACGACGGCGCCGGTGCCGGCCTCGATTGCCAGGCGCTCGGTTCCGAGTGGGCGAGCTGTGGCGTTGCCAAGCTGCACCTGACCAATACCGGTGCGGACGTCACCTCCAAAGACTGGAGCATCTACGTCTCTTCCATTCGTCGTATCCAGCGTGTGGATAACGACCAGTTCACCATCACTCACCTGACCGGCGATCTCTATCGTTTGACGCCAACCGAGAAGTTCCAGGGCTTTGCCAAGGATGCCACGGTCGAAGTGCCGCTGGTGGTGGAATACTGGGTACTGTTCGAATCTGACATCATGCCGAACTGGTATGTCGCCAGCGAAGGTGCCGAGCCGAAAGTACTGGCCAGCATGAGCAACATCAATGATGCCAGCACCTACGAGAAGCCGATGCCGGCCGATGGCTGGAAGCGTACCAAGGATGACAAGAACATCCTGATGAACAGCGAGACCCGCTTCGCGGCCAACCAGACCAGCACCCTGCTGCCGGCTGGCAAGATTGACAACCAGATCCTGCCGACCCCGATGAAGCAGGTAGTCAAAGCTGGCCCGCAGGTTGACTTCTCTACCATCAAACTCAATGCCCTGGACTTGCCGAGCGATCGCGCCGAGGCCCTGAAGGCTCAACTGACCAAGCTGGGTGTTACCCTCTCCGACACCGGCTACCCGGTGACCATCAAGCTCGGCAGCAAGCTCAAGCAGGCTGAAGGCTATGACATGACCATCGGTCAGAAGGGCACCGTGATCCAGGGTCGCGACATCGACGGGGCATTCTGGGGTGCACAATCCCTGATCTCCCTGCTGGGTGTTGATGACAAGCTGGTGAGCCCGATGACCGTCGAGGATGCGCCGCGCTTTGAATACCGTGGCATGCAGACCGACGTGGCCCGTCACTTCCGCAGTCTGGATACCATGAAGAAGCTGGTTGACCAGATGTCTGCCATGAAGCTCAACGTGCTGCACCTTGGCCTGACCAACGATGAAGGCTGGCGTCTGGAGATCCCGGGTCTGCCGGAGCTGACTCAGGTCGGTAGCCAGCGTTGCCACGACGAGTCCGAAACCAAGTGCCTGATGCCGCAACTGGGTTCCGGCCCGACCAGCGACAACCAGGGTTCCGGTTTCTACAGCAAGTCTGACTACGTGGATCTGGTGCGTTATGCCAAGGCCCGCGGTGTGACCGTGATCCCCGAGATCAACATGCCGGCCCACGCTCGTGCTGCCGTGATCTCCATGGAAGCGCGCTACAAGCGTCTGATGGCGGAAGGCAAAGAAGCGGAAGCCAACCAGTTCCGTCTGACTGATCCGGCTGACACCTCCAACGTCACCTCGGTCCAGTTCTACGACAAGATGTCCTTCATCAACCCTTGCCAGCCGGGTGCTGCCACCTTCGTGGCCAAGGTAATGGATGAAGTTGCCCAGATGCACCAGGCCGCCGGTCAGCCGCTGACCGCATGGCATTACGGTGGTGATGAGGCGAAGAACATCATGCAGGGCGGTGGCTATCAGGATCCGGCCGTTACCAAGAAAGAAGAGCTGGTCGCCTGGAAAGGTAACGTCGACTCCAGCAAGCAGGACAAGCCGTTTGGCAAGTCCCCGATGTGCCAGAAGATGATCGACGAAGGCAAGATCAAGGAAGTGGGCGAGCTGCCGGTTTACTTCGCCAAGGAAGTGGGCCAGATGGTCAAAGACCGCGGCTTCTCTACCCTGCAGGCGTGGGAAGATGGCCTGAAGTACGCCAGCGGTGCCAAGGACTTCGCCACCGACAACACCCGTGTCAACTTCTGGGAAACCCTCTACTGGGGTGGCTTCAACGAAGCGATGAAGTGGGCCCACAAGGGTTACCAAGTGGTGCTGTCCAACCCGGATTACCTCTACTTCGACTTCCCGAACGAAGTACACCCGGCCGAGCGTGGCTACTACTGGGCAACCCGTTTCAACGACACGCGCAAGGTGTTTGCCTTCGCCCCGGAAAACCTGCCACAGAACGCCGAGACCTCGGTTGACCGCGACGGCAACGCCTTCGTGGCCAAAGGTGACCAGGATCCGGTCAAGTTCAAGGGGATCTCCGGTCAGCAGTGGAGTGAAACCGTGCGTACCGATGCTCAGTATGAGTACATGGTCTACCCGCGTATCTTCTCCGTGGCCGAGCGTGCCTGGCACAAAGGTGGCTTCGAGCTGAACTATGTGAAGGGTCGCGAGTTCTCCGGCGAGACCAAGTTCGTCAACAAGGCCACCCTCAACAAAGAGTGGAACCAGTTTGCCAACGTATTGGGTCAGCGCGTGCTGCCGAAACTGGATCAGGCCGGTGTTGAATACCGCCTCTCCGTACCGGGTGCCAAGGTAGTGAACGGTGTGCTGGAAGCGAACGTGGATCTGCCGGGTCTGCCCATCCAGTACAGCCTGGACGGTACCAACTGGAGTGCCTATGACGCCGCGGCCAAGCCGAGCGTGAATGGCAAGGTCTACCTGCGTACCACCAGCTTCGATGGCAAGCGCACCAGCCGTGTCACCGAACTGAACTGATAGCAGTCAACCGTTAACATGAGGTGGGTCGCAAGACCCGCCTTTCCCAAGGGCGATGGCGCATCGGGTTTGGGAAAGGTTGACTGTGCGTGTGAGCCTTTGTTGTGTGTAATTGTCTGTTTTGTGTTTTTCATCACTTTCAGCCCCGCCTAGTGCGGGGCTTTTTTATGCATTTGGTGTGCAATGTGCCAAGCCACGCCGTTTTTAGTGGCGCAATGGCCGGGAAATGGCCCGGAAGTGCCAAATTCAGGTTGAGACAGCGCCCGTAATAAGGGATCATACCCGGCTTGACGGCGGGGGGATGAGGGTGCCAGCCGGCACAACTTCCGCCAGTGACGCTTTTTTGAGGTGAGCCATGAGTCAGGCGAACAGCCCAACTAACTTTATTCGTCAGATCATTGATGAAGATCTGGCCAGCGGTAAGCACAGCAGCGTGCATACCCGTTTTCCGCCCGAGCCGAACGGTTATCTCCATATCGGCCACGCCAAATCCATCTGCCTGAACTTCGGCATCGCCCGCGACTATCAGGGCCAGTGCAACCTGCGTTTCGATGACACCAACCCGGTGAAGGAAGATATCGAGTACGTAGAGTCCATCAAGCAGGACGTACAGTGGCTCGGCTTCCAGTGGAACGGCGAGATCTGCTACTCCTCCGACTATTTCGACAAGCTGCACGGCTACGCCATCGAGCTGATTGAAAAGGGTCTGGCCTATGTGGACGAGCTGACGCCCGAGCAGATGCGCGAGTACCGTGGCACTCTGACTGAAGCTGGCAAGAACAGCCCGTTCCGCGATCGCAGCGTGGAAGAGAACCTGGCGCTGTTTGCCAAGATGAAGAATGGCGAGTTCGCCGAAGGCACCGCCTGCCTGCGCGCCAAGATCGACATGGCATCCCCCTTCATGGTGATGCGTGATCCGGTTATCTACCGCATCAAGTTTGCCCACCACCACCAGACCGGTGACAAGTGGTGCATCTACCCGATGTATGACTTCACCCACTGCATCTCGGACGCGCTGGAAGGGATCACCCACTCCATCTGCACCCTGGAGTTCCAGGACAACCGTCGTCTGTACGACTGGGTGCTGGATAACATCACCATCGACTGCCACCCCCGTCAGTACGAGTTCTCTCGTCTGAACCTCGAATACACTGTCATGTCCAAGCGCAAGCTGAACCTGCTGGTGACCGAGAAGCACGTCGATGGTTGGGATGACCCGCGTATGCTGACCGTCTCCGGTCTGCGTCGTCGTGGTTACACTCCGGCCTCCATTCGCGAGTTCTGCAAACGCATCGGCGTCACCAAGCAGGACAACATCGTCGAGATGAGCATGCTGGAAGCCTGCATCCGCGAAGACCTCAACGAGCATGCCCCGCGCGCCATGGCCGTGCTGCATCCGGTGAAAGTGGTCATCGAGAACCTGGCTGCCGATGAAGTGCTGACTGCCCCGGCCCACCCGAGCAATGCCGAGATGGGGACCCGCGAGCTGAACTTTACCCGTGAAATCTTCATCGACGAAGCGGACTTCAAAGAAGAGGCGAACAAGCAGTTCAAGCGTCTGGTGCTGGGCAAGGAAGTGCGTCTGCGCAATGCCTATGTGATCAAGGCCGAGCGCATCGAGAAAGATGCCGATGGCAAAGTCACCTGCATCTACTGCTCCTACGATCCCGAGACTCTGGGCAAGGATCCGGCCGATGGCCGCAAGGTGAAAGGGGTGATCCACTGGGTCAGCGCCACCCACTCCCTGCCAGCGGAAGTGCGTCTCTACGACCGTCTGTTCAAGGTGCCGAACCCGGGCGCCGAGGATGACTTCGAAGCTGCGCTGAACCCGGAATCTCTGGTGATCATCGAGGGGGCCCGTGTCGAGGCTTCCCTGAAGGACGCCAAGCCGGAGCAGGCTTACCAGTTCGAGCGTGAAGGTTACTTCTGCGCCGACAACAAGCTCTCCAGCCCGGAGCATCTGGTGTTTAACCGCACCGTTGCCCTGCGCGACTCCTGGGGCAAGGTAGAAGGCTAAGCCGATGGGGCAGGGGAAACCCTGCCCTGTGTGCTGCCAGCGGCCTGCGCCGGACAATAAAAAAGCCAGCTGATGCTGGCTTTTTTTATTGTCCGTTATCTGCAAGTCGCGGGCGACTTATTCGTCGTGCTTGCACTCACCGGTAGCACAATGACCGTAGAGGTAGAGGCTGTGGTTGGTGAGACGGATATTGAATTTCTTGGCGATCTCGCGCTGACGCTGTTCGATCACTTCGTCGGAGAACTCGATCACCTTGCCGCAGTCGAGGCAAACCAGGTGGTCGTGGTGCTCCTGAGTGGCCAGCTCGAATACCGACTTGCCACCTTCGAAGTGGTGACGGGTAACGATACCGGCATCATCAAACTGGTTGAGAACGCGATAGACGGTAGCGAGACCAATCTCTTCACCCAGGTCGATCAGTCGTTTATAGAGATCCTCGGCGCTGGTGTGCTGGCAGTCCGGCTGTTGCAGGATTTCCAGGATTTTGACCCGGGGCAAGGTGATCTTGAGCCCGGCCTTTTTTAACGCTTGGTTGTTGTCTGCCATATTCTACTTATTCGCATTCTCGAAGGTGGGGTTATTCTGATGGACTGCCGCAGGAATGGCAACCTTGAACTCGCTTGGCCTGTCATTATAGGTCGTAGCCTCCCTAAAAATAAACCCAGCAATTCAAGGGGTTTAGTCATAAATGGCCGGTTGGATTGAAATAATCAATCGTGTCGTCCGACTTGCTGGCATGGCAGATGTTGATAAGATGTAACTTTCATATTTCTGGTCGGATGAGATCCATGGATTGGCTTTTTGACAATGCGGCCTGGGTGCGCCGCGCACTCAACGCCTGGCCCCCTTTCTGGGGTGCCGGTATCAAGATAGAGACCCTGAGCGATGACTTTCGTTATTGCCGGGTGACCCTGAAATCCCGCTGGTGGAACAAGAATGCCAACCGCACCCAGTTTGGCGGCAGCATGTTTGCCATGACAGACCCCATCTATCCACTGATGCTGATGGGCTACTTCAAGAATCGCTACTACGTCTGGGACAAGGCGGGCAGCATCAACTACATCAAGCCGGGCAAGGGCAAGCTGGTGGCCGAGTTCAACCTGACCGAGGGCAAGCTGGCCGAAATCGTGGCGGCGACCGAAGGTGGCAACAAGCACTTCCCCGAATTCGAGGTGACGGTGCAAGACAAGAGCGGCGAGCTGGTGGCGCAGGTCAAGCGCACCCTCTATGTGCGGGCCAAACCGGAGCACAGAGGTGAATAACAGGGAAGAATAAAGGCAGGCATCGCAACAAGCAGATACAACAAGGGCCCCGTCGGGGCCCTTGTTGTCAGAGGTATGAGGGGGAGGTGGATTACTCCAGCTCGCCCAGGCACATCTCTTCGTGCAGCTGCTTGCACCAGCCCTTGACGCGCTCAGCAGTCAGCTCCGGCTGGCGATCTTCATCGATACCCAGACCGACAAAGTGCTTGTCATCGACCAGTGCCTTGGAGGCTTCGAACTCGTAGCCGGCAGTCGGCCAGTGACCGATGATGATGGCGCCTTTTGCTTCGACGATGTCACGCAGGGTGCCCATGGCGTCGAGGAAGTACTCGGAATAGTCTTCCTGATCACCGCAACCGAAGATGGCGACCAGCTTGTTGGTGAAGTCGATTTCGCCCAGATCGGGGAAGAAGTCGTCCCAGTCGGCCTGGGCTTCGCCGTAGTACCAAGTCGGGATGCCGAACATCAGCAGATCAAAGCTCTCGATGTCGGCCTTGCTGCTCTTGGCGATGTCACGGACTTCAATCAGGTTTTTGCCCAGCTCTTTCTGGATCATCTTGGCGACAGCTTCGGTGTTACCGGTATCGCTGCCAAAAAACAGACCTACACTTGCCATAGTGTTTAGTTACCCGTATTTGGTGTTAATGCTCAACGCTCAGACTGCAATGTCCACCGCAAAGGCGGACTCAATCTGTTGTTTCAGGATAGATTGGATCAGCTCGGCTCGGCTGATGTTCTGTTGTAACGCAAGTTGGTTCAGGCGCTCCAGCAACTCGGCCTCCACCTTTAACTCTACCCGCTTCAGCCCATTTTCCCGATCGCGCTTAAGCTGGTTACGCTTGTTGATCTTGAGCTGGGTCTCGCGGGGGAGTGGATTGGTCTTTGGCCTGCCGGGGCGCTTCTCATTTGCGAACAGATCCAGTGTTGTTCGATCAGTTTGCTGTTTGGCCATACATCACAGATGAAAATAAGTTAGCCGAGTCCTGAGCCTTCCCAGCCCAGTTCGATCAGCCCCTTGGCGACAAAACCCGCACAACCCAGAAACAGTACCAACCAGACGATAAAACGACCGAAACGGGGCACGTTGCCGCGCTTGAGCACGTCCTGAATGGCCAGGCCAATCAATATGAAAATGGCCACAAAGAATAACTTGAGGCCCAAACTTTCGATCAGGTCGATATGTTCACTTAGCATGGATTGCGCACACTCCTTATGACGGGCGCACTATATCACAAAGGATTTGAAACTGTTAACCGCCTGTCGACAGGAAATCCACAACCAATTTGTTGAACAGAGCCGGTTTTTCCGCATGCAGCCAGTGGCCGGTACCCGCGATGACACGCACCTTTGCCGCCGGGAATTGGGCCAGTGCCGCCTCGCTGTATTGCGGCTGCATATAGTCAGAATCCCCCCCCTTGATAAAGAGCACCGGCCCCTCGAAGCGGCGATCATCCTCTGGCCAGCCCATGATGTCGGCGTAGTTTTGCTCAAGCGCCGGCACATTGAAGCGCCAACCCCAGCCATGCTCGCCTCTGGCGAAGGATTTGAGCAGGAACTGGCGTACCCCGGCGATCTCGATATGTTCGGCCAACATGGCTTCCGCTTCGCTGCGGCTTTGCGGCGGCGTGTGCAGTGTGGCGTTGAGTCCGGCGAACACATTCTGGTGGCGGGAGTGGGGATAGGCGACCGGTGCCATATCGGCGACGACTAGACGGCTTACACGTGCTGGCGCCAGCTTGGCGACCTGCATCGCCACTTTGCCCCCCATCGAGTGGCCAATCAGGGTGGCGTCGGCAATATTCAGCCGATCCATCAGGGTCAGAATATCGGCCGCCTGCGCCGGATAGCTCATCTCGCTGCCATGAAAGGAGGCGCCGTGGTTACGCAGATCGACGCTGATAACCCGGTATTGCTCGCAGAGAGCACGGGCCAGCAGGCCGAGGTTATCGAGGCTGCCAAACAGGCCGTGGATCAGAATGACCGCCGGGCCCTGACCCTGCTCCTTGAAGTTCAATATGCTGTTTTGTTGCAAAATGACACCTTGTCGGTCGTGGGTGCGTATCGCTGTTTTATTTAACGCACTGGAAAGAAAAGGATTTCGTCCAACGGATAGGAAATTCATGTGGTTTTTTTTCTAAAAAATCCCGTCCGGATCGGCTATCAGTGCGGCTGATCACACACTTGGCCCGCTATTATGCCGTATTCTCGATGAGATTCATGTACATCTGCCAGCCCCTTGCTTGGGCTGTCGGGTTTGCCTATGTATAATCGCCGCATCCGAATTTCGACGAGTCCAGCGCATCCCTATGAAAACCATCGAGCTTGATGACGATCTCTACTTCTATATCGCCAGCCAGACCCGGCACATTGGTGAGAGTGCCTCCGATATCCTGCGCCGTCTGCTGGAACAGCCTGCTCACGAACGTGTGCCGGTTGCCGAGCCCGTTGCCGTCGTGCAGCCCAGTGCGGTAGCCACCCGGCAAGGGCTGCAAGCCCTGCTCGATTCCGGTGAGCTGCAAAAAGAAGAGAAGTCCATCAACCGCTTCATGCAGGTGCTCAGTACCCTCTACCGGGACGATCCGGTCGGGTTTACCCAGGCCACCGAAATCAAGGGACGCAAGCGCGTCTATTTCTCACGGGATCCCGAGGCTCTGCGTGCCAGTGGTAGCACCACCAAGCCCAAGCCGGTACCGGACACCCCGTTCTGGGTGATCACCAACACCAACACCAGCCGCAAGCAGAATATGGTGGCCCAGCTGATGGCCAGCATGGGCTATGGCGAAGAGGTGATCGCGCAGGTGTGTGGCGCCATTTAACGGTTTATCAAGACTCAGGCCTTGCCCAGCAAGGCCGCCATTACGCAAGGAAAACGCCATGGCTCAGCATTCCCACGCCGGTCAGCCGGCTCGTTTAAGCGACCTGACCAACATCCCCCGTCTGGTCAGTGCCTACTACCTCAACAAGCCGGACATGAGCCGCCCCGAGCAGCGGGTTGCCTTCGGTACCTCCGGCCACCGTGGCAGTGCCTTGCACAACGCCTTTACCGAATCCCATATTCTGGCGGTGACCCAAGCGCTGGTGGAATATCGCCGGCAGGCCGGTATCACTGGCCCGCTGTTTGTCGGCATGGATACCCATGCCCTGTCCGAATCCGCCTTTGCCAGCGCAGTCGAAGTGCTGGCGGCCAACGGCGTTGAAACTCGCATTCAAGCCGGTATGGGCTTTACCCCGACCCCGGTCATCTCTCACGCCATCCTGCGCCACAATGCAGGCAAACCGGCTGCGCGCGCTGACGGGGTGGTGATCACCCCGTCCCACAACCCGCCGGAAGATGGTGGCTTCAAGTACAACCCGCCTCACGGTGGCCCCGCCGAAGGAGAGATCACCAAGTGGGTGGAGGACCGTGCCAACGCCATTCTGGAAGCGGGTCTGGCCGGTGTGAAACGGATGCCGTTCGCCGAAGCGCTCAAGAGCCCGTTCGTGGTCGAGCACGACTATGTCACCCCTTATGTGGATGATCTGAAGAACGTGCTGGACATGGATGCCATCAAGAACGCTGGCATCAAGATCGGTGTCGATCCGCTGGGTGGCTCCGGCGTCGCCTATTGGGACGTTATCGCCAAGACCTATGGCCTGAATATCGAGGTGGTGAACTACAAGGTCGACCCGACCTTCTCCTTCATGACCCTGGATAAAGACGGCAAGATCCGGATGGACTGCTCCAGCCCGTTCGCCATGGCGAGCCTGATTGCCCTCAAAGACAAGTTCGACATCGCCCTTGGCAATGACCCTGACTATGACCGTCACGGCATCGTTACCAAGTCCGGCCTGATGAACCCGAACCACTATCTGGCGGTGGCAATCCAGTATCTGTTTACCCATCGCACCGGCTGGGCTGCCGATGCGGCTGTCGGCAAGACGCTGGTCTCCTCTTCGATGATCGACCGGGTTGCCGGCGAGATTGGCCGCACCCTGAAAGAGGTGCCGGTCGGCTTCAAGTGGTTCGTGGATGGCCTCTATAGCGGCGAGTTCGGCTTTGGCGGCGAAGAGAGCGCGGGCGCCTCCTTCCTGCGCAAAGACGGCACCGTCTGGACCACCGACAAGGATGGCTTCATTCTGGCGCTGCTGGCGGCCGAAATTCTGGCGGTTACCGGCAAGGATCCGCAGGCCCACTACGACGCACTGGAAACCAAGTTTGGCCGCTCCAGCTATCGCCGTATCGACGCCCCGGCCAACAGCGCCCAGAAAGCGGTGCTCTCCAAGCTGGATCCGGCACTGGTCGAAGCCTCTACCCTGGCCGGTGAGCCCATTATCGCCAAGCTGACCAAGGCGCCGGGCAACGATGCAGCCATCGGTGGCCTGAAGGTGGTGACCGAGAACGGCTGGTTCGCGGCGCGCCCCTCCGGCACCGAGTCCATCTACAAGATCTACATGGAGAGCTTCAAGGGCGAGGCGCACCTGGATCTGATCCAGCAAGAAGCCCAGCAGATCGTCTCTGCGGCGCTGGCCAAGGCAGGCGTCTAAATCAGGTAGTCATCCTTGAGCCCCTGATGGGGTTGAACGTTGGATATAAAAAAGGAGCCATAATGGCTCCTTTTTAATTGTCTGTTTTATACCAGCGAGTTGTCAGCGTGCCGCCTTCACCGCCAGACCCAGCTGCCACACCGCCATGGCGTAGTGGGTGCTGTGGTTGTAGCGGGTGATGGTGTAGAAGTTGGGCAGGCCGTACCAGTATTGGTAGCCGGTGCCCACATCGAGGCGCAGCAGGCTCGACTCGCTGTGATTGCCCAAGCTGCTGGTGGGGGTGAGCCCTGCGCGGCGCAGAGTGGCGACCGGGTAGCGGGTCTGGAAGCCATGCTCGTAGCCGGGCAGTTGGCCCTGACCGCGCACCGCCACCGGTTGCCCTTTCTCCCAGCCGTGGGCCTTGAAGTAGTTGGCAACGCTGCCGATGGCATCCACCGGATCCCACAAATTGGTGTGGCCGTTGCCGTCAAAGTCCACCGCATAGCGCTGGAAGCTGGAGGGCATGAACTGGCCATAGCCCATGGCCCCGGCGTAGGAGCCCTTGGGTTCTGCAGGATCCATCCCTTCATCGCGGGTCATCACCAGGAAGGCTTCCAGCTCGCTGGTGAAGAACTCGGCGCGGCGCGGATAATCAAACGCCAGGGTGGCCAGCGCATCCAGAATGCGGGTCTTGCCCATCACCCGGCCCCAGCGGGTCTCCACCCCGATAATGCCGACGATGATCTCCGGCGGTACCCCGTAGATCTGCTCCGCCCGGTTCAGCTCGCTTGCGTATTCACGCCAGAAGTTGACGCCGTTTTGCACGTTATCCGGGGTGATGAACTTGGCGCGATAGCGGTTCCAGGCGCCGGTCGGGCCGGTGGGCTTGGCGGTGGTCGGCGCCTGGGCATCCATCAGGCGGATGATCCAGTCGTAGCGCTCTGCCTGTGCCAGCAGCTGATGCAACTGGGCGTTGTCGAAGCCATGCTGCTCGACCATCTTCTGGACGAATCTGTCCACATTGGGGCGATTGGCGAAATCCCCCTTGCTAACCCCTTGTGTGTAAACGGGTTTGCTCGATGGCGCCTGATTGATAAAGGCACTGTTGGGTTGAGGCTTGACCACGGGCTTGGGGGCCGGGGCGCTGCTGCAGCCACCGAGCAGGGGGAATAACGACAGAGTGAGAAGAGAGGCAAGGCGACGCATAGGGTTCTCAAAGAGACTGACAAAAGTGTCGTCATGGTAAAACATTGTCATCCCCGTGCAAGTGTTCCGTGCGCCTCGTTGGCCACCAATTCATCGTGCGATAGATTAGCCCTTAGGTGAGGGCTGCACTGTTTAGCGCGGTGGGTGACGCAGGGTGTGGTAACCGCTCCAGAGCCGGGTCAGGGTGGTGATGGCGCAGAGCAGCGCAAAGCCGTAGGCGAGCGGGGCGAAGGCGGCGGGCCACAGACACATCAGCACAAAGAGAGCTATGGTCTCGCTCCCCTCGGTGAGGCCGCCCAGATAGTAGAGGGACTTGTGGTGGTAGACCGGATTGTCGATCCCCCGCTTGCCCGCCATGATGGCAAACGCCAGAAAGCTCGACCCTGTGCCCATAAAGGCAAACAGCAGGGTGGCGGCGGGCAGTGCATTGGCGGGGGCGGCGAGGGCAAAGCCTAGTACCACGGCGGCGTAGAAAATAAAGTCGAGCGTGATGTCGAGAAAGCCGCCGCAGTCGGTGATGCCGGTTTCCCGCGCCACTGCGCCATCGAGCCCGTCCAGCAAGCGGTTGAGCAGGATCGCCGCGAGCGCCCATTGATAGCAACCAAAGGCCAGCAGCGGCAGCGCCAGCATGCCAATAGCAAAGCCGGTGAGGCTCACCTGATTGGCGCTGATCCCGGCGCGGCAGAGCGGCTTGGCAAGCTGGCTGAGGGGGCTGCGGATCACGGGGATCAGGTGGCGGTCAAACAAGGTGAACTCCTCGGTCAAAAACAGGATTCGGTGAGGTGAAGTATGGTGCCCGGCGCGTCGTCTTCGTCGTGGGTTACCAGAATGGCGGGAATGGCCAGCGCTTTGATCTGCGCGAACACCAGCTGGCGAAAGGCGGCCCGCAGCGGCTTGTCGAGGCGGGAGAAGGGCTCGTCCAGCAGCAGGGCGTCGGGTTCCGCTAACAGCGCCCGCAGCAGGCTGACCCGCGCCCGCTGACCCCCCGATAGCAGTTGCGGCAGCTTGTCAGCCTGATCCGCCAGCGCGATCCGTGCCAATGCGGCCAGTGCCTTTTCCCGCCGCGCGCGTTTTCCCTTGATGGTCGCCGGCATGCCGAACATCAGGTTCTCCGCCACCGTCAGATGGTCAAACAGCAAGTCATTCTGAAACAGCATGCCGATGCGCCGCGCTTGCGCAGGCAAGGTGTTGAGTGGCCGCTCGCCGAGCCTTACCTCCCCCTCCAGCCGGATTGGGCCGCTCCCCGTCAGCGCGCTCGGCAGTACCCCGGCGAGCCCCGCCAGCAGGGAGCTTTTACCACAGCCGCTGGGCCCCATCAGGGTCAACACCTCGCCGGGTGCCACCTGCAGGGCGGGCAGCGAGAGCAACAGGCTTTCCTCCAGATAGAGCCGAAGAGGCGTGGTGCTCAGCACATGGCTATTTCCATCATGAGAGTTCATCGTGAGCCGCCCCCCTTGAGCGCCGGATTGATCCGCGCCGGCAGCCAGAGCGCCAGCAGATAGATAACGAGCGGCAGCAGCAGTTGCAGCAGGCCGTAGAGCCCCGCCAGCCGCCGGTTGAGGCCACTGCCGATGGCCACCGCTTCGGTGGTGATGGTGACCACTCTGCCTGCGCCAAACAGCAGGGTCGGCAGATACTGGGCCAGGCTTACCGCCGCCCCGACACCGAAGGCAAATAGCAGAGGGCGGGCCAGTAGCGGTGCTTTGACCTGCCACCAGGCTCGCCACGGTGTTGCTCCCAGCAGCAGGGCGCTTTGGGTGATCCGCGGATCGAACTGACGATAGGGGCCGTGCAGGCACAAATAGACATAGGGAAAGACAAACAGCAGCTGGCTCCAGAGCACCCAGCTCCAGCCAATGGCGCTGCTTATCGAGTCATGTGCAAGCCAGTCCAGCCCGAGCCGGATGCCAAACAGCAGGCTGGCCTGCGGCAGCAACAGCGGCAGGCAGACAAGCCAAAGTGGCCAGCGGCGGCGCCCGGCTTGCACCTCCAGACTACACACCGCCATCACCAGCGCCAGCAAGCCACTCGCCAGTGCCAACAGCGCACTGGTTGCCAGCAGCGGCAGCAGGGTTGGCAGCAGATCCAGCCAGTAGTGACCGCTCCACTGACTGGGCAAGAGGGCGGGAAAGGGCCAGCGGCGCGCCAGCGACCAGAGCAGCAGGGCCGCCAGCACCGCCAGATTGAGGGTGATCAGGGTGAATGAAAAGCATGCTGCGAGCCGGTTGGCAAAGGAGTGAGGCATCGCCCGTTTGCCATCGAGCCAGCAGCCTTTGCCCACTTCTTGATGAAACCACTCCAGTAATCTGAGCAGGGCGATCAGCAGCGCCGTGATGGCGAGCAGCAGCAGGGCGCCGCTGGCGGTGGCACCGCGCCAGAGCAGATCCGGGTCCTGATACCAGAGCCACAACCGCACCGCCAGCGGGGCGGGGGCATCGGGCCCGAGCAGCTGGGCGAGATCCACCACCGCCACACCATAGGCTGCCACCGCATAGATGGGCAGGTGCAGGGCGGGCCAGAGCGCTGGCAGCAGCAGGCGCCACCAGATCTGGGGGGGGCTGAAGCCGAGGCTCGCCCCCAGCCACTGCTGGCGCGCCAGCGGGATGGGTTGCTGCGCGGCCATCGCCATCAGCAGCAGAAAGGGGGTCTCTTTGAACACGAGCAGTGTAATCAGCCCGAGTCCTAGAGGGTCGCGAATAGTCTGCCAATCGGGGGGCAGTTCAAATCCGGTAAGGGCTGGCGAGACGAGCCGCAGCAGCCAGCCGGAGGGGGCGAGCAGAAAGGTAAAACCGATGCCAAAGGCGACGTGGGGCATGGCCAGCATCGGCGAGAGCAGGCGGCGGAGCAGGCCGAAAGCCCGGCTGTCGCTGTGGGCCAGCAGCAGGGCGGTCAACAGCAGGCTACCGAGGGTCGAGGCGGCGCCAATCCACAGGCTCAGCGCAGCGGAGTGCCACAGGCCAGGCTGGGCCAACAGCAAGGCAAGATGAGAGGCGGTCATCCCCTCCGCCAGCAGTTGCCATAGCCCCGCCAGCAGGGGAATGACGAAGATCACCAGATAAACAACGCCCATACCCATCCCGCGGTGGCGGATCAGCAACCTGCGCCATGGTCGGGAGCGGGCAAGCGGGTGACCAGCGGCACTCATCAGTGGCCGTAACGCCCGGCCCAGGCCGCTTCCAGTTTGAGCTGCCAGCTGGGATGGGGCTCTGACACTGATTTGAAGCGCAATGCCGGTTGCCCCTTTGTGGAGTCAGGCTGGGCATCGGCCCGCAGCACGCTGGGATCACCCCAGAATGCCGGATTGGCCTTGCGCGCCTGCGCTGCCGGGCTCAGCAGGAAGTTGGCCACCACCTTGGCCCCGGCGCGGGCACTGGCGTTGAAGGGGATAGCGAGAAAATGGCTGTTGGTGAGCGCCCCTTTCTCCATGGCAACCGCCTCCACACTGGGGGGCAGGGCGCCAATCTGGGCGGCGCTTTGCGCCTCCTGCGGGTTGAAGCTGATGGCCATGGCCAGTTCGCCATCATCGAGCAGTTGGCGGGTTTCGGCGGCGCTGGTGGGGAACAGCTTGCCCTTGCGCCAGAGTGCCGGATGCAGCTCATCGAGCCAGGCCCAGAGCGGGGCGGTGAGCTTGGTAAAGTCGCTCTCGGTCGCTTCCCGATAGAGGGGGGCGGGGTTTGGCGTCAACTCCAGCAAGATCTGCTTGAGAAAGCTGGAGCCATGGAACTGGGGCGGCTTGGGATAGGTGAAACGGCCGGGATGGGCCTTGGCCCACGCAAGCAGGGCTGCAGCCGAGGTGGGCGGGCTGGCGACCTCTTCGGTGTCGACCATCAGATTGAGCTGGCCGATGCCCCAGGGGGCTTCCAGCCCTTCCACCGGCAGGGTGAAGTCCTCACTCACCGGCAGGCTGCTGTCTACCAGCGCCATGTTGGGCAGCTCAGTGGTAAAGGGCGCGCCAAGCAGCCCCTGCTCCTTGAGCGCCTTGAAGTTCTCACCGTTGACCCACAGCAGATCGATGGGGCCGCCAGCTTGCTTACCCGCCTGCTTGTTGGCCAGCAGCTGGCTGACGCTCTGGGCGATGTCATCTACCTTCACCTGCACCAGCTTGACCTGATAGTCGCGCGCCAGCTCCTGCCCGGCCCACACCAGATAGGCGTTGATCTCCGGGCTGCCGCCCCAGGCGTTGAAGTAGACGGTCTGCCCTTTCGCCTCCTCAAGGGTCTGTTGCCAGCCGTCGTCTGGATTGGCCGCCAACAGCGGGCCACTGGCCAGCAGTGGCAGGGCGCACAGCAGGGCGTTGAGCCGCTGTTTAAGCCGAGAGTTCTGGCGTGATCTGAGGTGTGAGCCGAGCAGTGAGAATGGCTTGAGCATAAACGTTTCCCTGATTGTCAGGCGCCACGGCGCCAGCGGTGATAACGGGCCAGCAACGCCAGCACCCGGGTGGGCTGGTGGGCCCGTTTCCATTCACCTGCCACGTATTTGTTTCCCTCCATCAGGGTGGGATAGGCGTGAATGGTGCCGAGGATCTTGCCAAGGCCGAGGCGGTGACGCATGGCGAGCACGAACTCGGCAATCCGCTCACCGGCGTGAGTGCCCACTATGGTGGCGCCAAGGATAGTATCCTTGCCCGGCACGGTCAGCACCTCGACAAAACCGTGGCGCTCACCATCGGCAATGGCGCGATCCAGCTCGGCCAGCTCGAAGCGGGTCGCCTCGAAGGGAATCCCCTGCGCCTCTGCCTCCTTGCG
Source organism: Aeromonas sp. Y311-2 (assembly GCF_027706025.1). Taxonomy (NCBI): domain Bacteria; kingdom Pseudomonadati; phylum Pseudomonadota; class Gammaproteobacteria; order Aeromonadales; family Aeromonadaceae; genus Aeromonas; species Aeromonas sp. Y311-2. The sequence goes on from NZ_JAPDCL010000032.1 coordinate 37,174, forward strand.
ATTGAGGCCGACCCGGGCAATCTCCGGAGTGGTGTAGGTGGCCGCCGGAATGACCCGATAGTCGGCCCGAAAGCGCTTGAACTGGCCAAATAGGGCATTGACCGCCGCATACCAGGCCTGATGGGCGGCGAAGTGGGTGAACTGGTAAGGGCCCGCTACGTCTCCCACTGCCAGTATGCTGGGGAAGTTGGTGGCAAGAAAGCCATCGACCGCTATGGTGCCGCGGGGGGCAAACTCGACTCCCAACGCTTCGAGCCCGAAGCCGCTCACATTGGCGACCCGACCCAGTGCCAGCAGCAGTTGATCCCCTTCAATCACCTGCGTCTCATCGCCCCGGCGCAGTTGCAGCCGGATGGGCAGATCCCCCTCGGCTGCGGGCAGGTAGTCGGCTCGCTCGGCGCGCCAGCCGGTGAGTAGCCGCACGCCATCGCGGCTCATCTGCCCGGCCAGCGCGTCGGCCACTTCCCTATCTTCGCGGGGCAGCAGCTGCTCCGAGAGCTCCACCAAGGTCACGGGAATGCCGAGCTGGGCGAAGCTTTGGGCCAGCTCGCAGCCGATGGGGCCGCCGCCCAGCACCAGCAGGCGGCGCGGCGGGGTGCGCAGTTGCCAGAGGCTATCCGAGGTGAGGTAAGGCACCTGATCCAGCCCCGGCAGCTTGGGCACCAGCGGCCGGGCGCCGGTGGCAATAACGATATGGCGGCTGGCAAGGCGCTGGCCATTCACTTCCACCTCCCAGGGGGAGACCAGCCGCGCCTCCCCTTCGATGCACTCCACCCCAAGCCCCTGATAGCGCTTGATGGAATCGTGGGGCTCGACCGCCTTGATAACCTCAGCCACCCGCTCCATCACAGCGGCAAAATCGGCGCGGGAGTGGCTTGGGCTAAAGCCCAGCTCGTCGGCCTTGCGCTGCTCTGCGGCAAAGCGGGCGCAGCGGATCAATGCCTTGGAGGGGACGCAGCCGCTGTTGAGGCAATCGCCCCCCATCTTGTGTTTCTCGATGAGCGCCACCTTGGCCTTCACCGCTGCGGCGATATAGCTGGTGACCAGTCCACCGGCCCCGGCACCTATCACCAGCAGGTTGTAGTCATAGCGAGCGGGTTTGCGGTAGGTGGCGAGCAGGCGCCGCTGGGCGAGGTGTGCGGTCAATTTCTTGACCAGCCAGGGCATCAGCCCCAGCAGGGTCAGCGCCATCATCAGGCCGGGAGAGAGGATATTGCCGGTGCTGGTTAACTGGCCAAGCTCGCTGCCCGCCAGCACATAGACGAAGGTGCCGGGCAGCATGCCAAGCTGGCTCACCCAGTAGTAGGTGCTGACTCTGATGGGGGTGAGCCCCATCAGCAGATTGACCAGAAAGAAGGGGAATACGGGGATGAGGCGCAGGCTGAGCAGATAGAAGGCACCCTCCTTCGCCATGCCGGAGTGAAAGGTGGTCAGCTTGTCACCAAAGCGGGCCGTGACCCAGTCGCGCAGCAGAAAGCGGGCGCTGAGAAAGGCCAGGGTCGCGCCGATGGAGCTGGCAAAGGAGACCAGCAGCAGCCCCCAGGCGACGCCGAACACCGCGCTGCCACCCAGGGTGAGCAGGCTGGCACCGGGCAGGGAGAGGGCTGTGCTCAGCACATAGATAAGCACGAACAGCAGGCTGGCCGAGACAAAGTGGCTGTCGACCCATTGCGCCAGTGCCGCCTGCTGGGCCTGCAAGGCGCCCAGAGTGAGGTAACGGCCAAGATCGAGGGTAAAAAAGGTGCCGATGAGGCCCCCCATCACCAGCGCAAGCAGCAGGCGGGTCCGGTTCATCAGGCGTCCTTGCTGTCTGGCTGGGCGGGGCGTTCCGGTTGCACCGGTAGTTGGCAGAAGCCCTGCGGCGCGATATCGAGGGCGGCGTTGAACTTGGCCGACATGTTCTGGAAGGCGATAAGGCCGGTCAGCTCAACCATGGCGTCGTCGTCGAACCAGGGCTTGAGGCGGGCCGCCTGTTCATCGCTAACCCCATCCAGCCCGGTCATCGCTTCGGTGTAGTCGAGCACTGCTTTCTCCCGTTCATCGAACAGCGGGCTTTCGCGCCAGTTGGCCAGCGCCTCCACCTTCTCGCTGGAGCCGGCTCTCTTTACCAGGGTCATGGCATTGATGTCGACGCAAAAACGACACCAGTTGAGCTGGGAGACCCGCACCGTCACCAGCGAGCGCAGCACGGGGTCGATGGGGGATCGCTTGCGGTTGATGACCCCGTAGAGGGTAGCGACGGCGGCAAACAGGCGCGGCGAGCGGCCCCAGCATTTGCCCGGAATAAGCACCTGACCATAGTTGCGCTTTTGCAGCCAGAAAAAGGGGCGGATAAACCAGGCATATTCCCGGTCGGGTTTGACCTCAACGCGCATCAGTTACCTTCTTGTTGTTTCACACTTACCCAAAAGCACCGTAAAGCCCCGTCATTCATGGCGGGGATATAAGGTGTGAATGGCGTAGCCGTTCCATGGTTA
>NZ_JAPDCL010000033.1:0-38460 GCF_027706025.1 Aeromonas sp. Y311-2
ATGATGGTTGACCTCAAGGTGATGGCCTACTTCAAGATTAGCCTTTCAACACGTAATTGGGACAGAGCCTTTTTTATTGCTCTTCAAGCCGTTGCCTGCCTCACAGAATTCGCGTCACCGCTTACCTTTTGCATCGAATCAAGTATACTTGTGCGCGAATTTAAAGAGCCAAATTGTAAAAAGGAAATTCACGTGAATCCTATTGTAAAGTCATTCCAGTACGGTCAACACACCGTCACTCTGGAAACCGGTGTGATGGCCCGTCAAGCCACTGCGGCCGTTATGGTCAGCATGGACGATACCTGCGTATTTGTGACCGTAGTCGGCAAGAAAGAGGCCGATCACGGCCGTGATTTCTTCCCGCTGACCGTCAACTACCAGGAGCGTACCTATGCTGCTGGTCGTATCCCGGGTGGTTTCTTCCGTCGTGAAGGCCGTCCGAGCGAAGGCGAGACCCTCATCTCCCGTCTGATCGACCGTCCTATTCGTCCGCTGTTCCCGGAAGGCTTCCTCAATGAGGTTCAGGTCGTTGCGACCGTAATGTCCGTGAATCCGGCCGTATCCCCCGACATCGTTGCCATGATCGGTGCCTCTGCTGCACTGGCCATCTCCGGTATCCCGTTTGGCGGCCCGATCGGTGCTGCTCGCGTGGGTTACATGAACGGTCAGTATGTGCTGAACCCGACCACCACCGAACTGCCGCAGAGCGATCTGGATCTGGTGGTTGCCGGTACTGCCAACGCGGTACTGATGGTTGAGTCCGAAGCGGCCATCCTTTCCGAAGAAGTGATGCTGGGCGCCGTGGTATACGGTCACGAGCAGATGCAGACCGTGATCAATGCGATCAACGAGTTTGCCGCTGCCGTCGGCACCAAGCCGTGGGACTGGACTCCGCCTGCCGTCAACGAAGCTCTGAAAGCCAAGGTTGCCGAGCTGGCGAGCGCCGAACTGGGTGAAGCCTACCGCATCACCGAGAAGGCTGTTCGTTACGAAACCATCGCGGCCATCAAGGGTCGTGTGGTTGAGCAAGTTATCGCTTCCGGTGTGGAAGAAGATGCCAAGAAGATCGGCGAAGAGTTCCACAGCCTGGAAAGCCGCATCGTTCGTGGTCGCGTAGTACGTGGTGAGCCGCGTATCGATGGTCGCGATCCGGAAATGATCCGCGCCCTGAGCGTAGGTACCGGTATTCTGCCCCGTGCTCACGGCTCTGCCCTGTTCACCCGTGGTGAAACTCAGGCCATCGTGGTCGCCACTCTGGGTACCGAGCGTGATGCCCAGAACATCGACGAGCTGACCGGCAACCGTGCCGATCGCTTCATGCTGCACTACAACTTCCCGCCATACTGTGTCGGTGAGACCGGCATGATGGGTAGCCCGAAGCGTCGTGAAATCGGTCACGGCCGTCTGGCCAAGCGCGGCGTTGCTGCCGTGATGCCGAGCGCCGCCGAGTTCCCGTACGTGGTGCGCGTGGTCTCTGAAATCACCGAATCCAATGGCTCCTCCTCCATGGCGTCTGTCTGTGGTTCCTCTCTGGCGCTGATGGATGCCGGTGTGCCGATCAAGGCCTCCGTCGCCGGTATCGCCATGGGTCTGGTGAAGGAAGAAGAAGGTTTCGTCGTGCTGTCCGACATTCTGGGTGACGAAGATCACCTGGGCGACATGGACTTCAAAGTAGCCGGTACCACCGAAGGTGTGACCGCGCTGCAGATGGACATCAAGATCGAAGGCATCACCAAAGAGATCATGGAGATTGCTCTGAAGCAAGCTCGTGGCGCTCGTCTGCACATCCTGAAAGTGATGGACGAAGCTATCCAGGCTCCCCGTGCCCAGATCTCCGATTTTGCACCGCGTATTCACACCATCAAGATCAATCCTGAGAAGATCAAGGACGTGATCGGTAAGGGTGGTTCCGTGATCCGTGCGCTGACCGAAGAGACCGGCACCAACATCGAGCTGGATGATGACGGTACTGTACGTATCTCCGCCGTGGCCAACGAAGCCGCCATGGAAGCGATCCGTCGCATCGAGGCCATCACCGCCGAGATCGAAGTGAACCGCATCTATGAAGGTAAAGTTGTTCGTCTGGCCGATTTCGGTGCATTCGTCAACATTCTGCCGGGCAAAGATGGTCTGGTACACATCTCCCAGATCACCGACGCTCGCGTGCAGAACGTGGCTGACCACCTGACCATCGGTGACGTAGTCAAGGTGAAGGTACTGGAAGTGGACCGTCAGGGCCGTGTACGTCTCTCCATCAAGGAAGCGAACGCCCCGACCGAAGCTGCTGCACCTGCTGCTGACGCCGCTCCGGCCGCTGAAGAAGCGCCTGCTGCAGAGTAATCTGCTCGCCTGATACCGGATTGGTTCCGGTTGATGTAAAAAGTCCGGCTCCCCTTGGGGAGCCGGACTTTTTTATAGTCAAAACGCGCGATAAGGGATTACTTGCCGAGGATGGCGTACTGCATCTCTTGCAAGGGGAGCACATGGCGGGCGGCTCCCAGCTTGATCGCCTCCTTGGGCATGCCGAAGACCACGCAGGATGCCTCATCCTGGGCATAGGTGTTGGCACCCGCATCCAGCATTTCGCGCAATCCCCGGGCACCATCATCCCCCATGCCGGTCATGATGATGCCGGTGGCATTCTTGCCGGCATATTTGGCGACGGAGCGAAACAGCACATCCACCGAGGGGCGATGGCGGTTGATAAGCGGCCCGTCGACCACCTCGACGTGATAGTAGGCACCGCTGCGTTTGAGCAGCATATGCTTGCCTCCGGGGGCAATCAGTGCCAGCCCCGGGATCACCCGGTCATTGTTCCTCGCCTCCCGCACTTCTATCTGGCAGACCCCGTTCAACCGCTCGGCAAACATGGCGGTAAATTTCTCCGGCATGTGCTGCACGATGACGATGCCGGGGCTGACCCGGGGCAAGGCTGTCAGCACGGCTTCCAGCGCCTGGGTGCCGCCGGTCGAGGTGCCGATGGCGATGAGCCGCTCGGTGGTTTGTGCCATGGCGTGCTGGTTGGGCGCCAGCATGGCATCCGCGTTGAGCTTGGTGCTGACTGGTACAGAGGAGGGCTTGCCCACGCGCTTGAGGTTGGCCTGGGCCGCAGCACGTACCGCCATAGCCAGGTCGTGGGCAGATTCTTGCAGAAAGCTTTTTATCCCCATGGTCGGCTTGGTGATGATGTCCACCGCGCCGGCAGCCATTGCCTGCAAGGTTGTCTCGGCCCCCTTTTCGGTGAGGGAGGAGCAGATCACCACCGGGGTTGGATGCTCTGCCATGATCTTGGTGAGAAAGGTGATGCCATCCATACGGGGCATCTCCACATCGAGCACGATGACGTCAGGCCACTCTTTCTTCAGTTTTTCCTGGGCAAACAGGGGATCCGATGCTGTGGCGATCACCCGGATATCGGGCTCCTGCTCCAGCACCGCTTGCAATACCTGTCTGACCACGGCGGAATCATCCACCAGCATGACCCGGATCTGCTTCATTCTCGCGACTCCCGTTGATGTGGCAGACGATGATGGCGGAGCCAGACACTGCCGTTGCTGAGCTCAAAGAGCAAGCTTCGGTGGCCGCTATGGCCAAGATGATGAGCCTTGATATCAAGGCCAAGGTGTCGGGTCAGCTGCCAGGCTGCCTGAATATTTTTGGCGGCGACATTGTTGTCGCTCTGTGCGTATTGAGGCTCGGTAAACATGTTGCCACCCCCGAACAACTTGGCCTCATATTCATGGATAGGGGCGGGATAGTGACTGGCCGCTTGCAGCAGCAAGGCGAGGGCCTCATCGGCATAGCGCCCATCCAGCTTGGTAGAGGGATTGCGCCGACTTGGCAGCATGTAGTGACACATTCCTCCCTGTTTCTGCTCCGGATGCCACAAGGTGATGGCAATACAGGAGCCCAGTACGGTTCTGACCACCACATCCTCCTTGCCAAAAAAGAGCTCTCCCGGTTGCAGGATCACCTCCCGAGTCATGACTTATCTCTTCTGATAGATGGAAGGCGAGACAAGCTGCAGGCCGTGGCGCAGGCCATGCAGGCTCTCGGCGTGGCTCACCAGCAGGTAGCCACCGGGTTTGAGTCTGGGTACCAGCCGCTGCAATACTTGCCCTTTGGTCTCCTTGTTGAAGTAGATCATCACGTTTCTGATGAAGATGACGTCAAACATGCCGATGTCCGGCAGATCCTGATTGAGGTTGATCTGCATGAACTGCACCTTGTCCCGCAACTTGCGATCGATGATGAAGATGCCCTCCTGCAGGCCCACACCCTTGAGGCAATATTTCATCAAAAAGGGCAGTGGAATATTTTGCGCCCGCTCGATGGGGTAGCGACCGCTCATCGCCTGTTCCAGCACCCGGGACGAGATATCGGAGGCCAGGATCTCCCAGTTGAAGGTACTGCGTTTTTCCGCGAGGGTCATGGCCAGACTGTAGGGCTCCTCGCCGGATGAGCTGGCAGCGCTCCAGACCCGCAATGGTTGCTCGGGCGGGAGCGCTGAGACTATCTCCCGTGTCAGAAACTCGAAGTGTTTGGGCTCCCTGAAAAAGTAGGTTTCGTTGGTGGTAAGGAGATCGAGCGCCAGCTGCAGTTCGCTGCTGCGATCGTTCATGATGAGCTGGAAGTAGTCGTCATAACTATCCAGCTCATAGTGGCAGAGTCGCTTCGCCAGGCGGCTGGCTACCAGCGCCTTCTTGGCCGGAGACAGCTCTATCCCCGCCGTTTGATGAAGCCAGCGTTGGAAACGGGAGAACTCATCATCATGCAGCTGGGTTTGATACAAAAAACTGTTCCTCTAACTGTGTTGTCGGAGATGGGAGAGGCAACGCCTCTCCCGTGACTAGAACCGGACAAAATCGCCATCGCCGATGGGGCGTTGCACTGTGGCGGCTCGTTCCCGACTGTTGGCAGTGCTCTCGTTCATAAAGCGACCTCGGGTATTGGGGTGAAGATGCGAGCTGGCTGCTTTACCTTCTTTGGCGTGGGCCTCCAAGGTAAAGAACTCCATGGCCAGTTGCAGCTGTTCAGCCTGGCTGCTCATCTCTTCTGCTGTGGCAGCCAGCTCTTCGCTGCAAGAAGCGTTCTGCTGGGTAACCTGACTCAGCTGGTTCATGGCCTGGTTGATCTGGCTGACACCGGTGGATTGCTCAACCGAAGCGGCACTGATCTCCTGCACCAGATCCGAGGTCTTGTTGATTGAAGGAACCATCTGATCCAACAAACGACCTGCTTTTTCCGCCATCTCGACACTGCTGGAGGCCAGCTCGCCAATCTCCTGTGCTGCAACCTGGCTGCGTTCGGCCAGTTTGCGCACCTCCGCCGCCACTACGGCAAAGCCTTTGCCGTGATCGCCTGCCCGCGCCGCTTCGATAGCTGCGTTGAGAGCCAACAGATTGGTTTGGTAGGCGATGTCATCGATGATGCCAATCCGTCTGGCGATCTGCTTCATGGCATCCACAGTCAGTTTGACCGCTTCTCCTCCCTCTACGGCCTCTTTGGCTGCCTTGCTGGCCATGCCATCGGTGACCTGGGCATTGTCGGTATTCTGGTTGATGCTGGCGCTCATCTGTTCGATGGAGGCGCTGGTCTCCTCCATGCTGGAGGCCTGTTCACTGCTAGATTGGCTGATCGACTGGGCGGTCGCGCTTACCTGCTCGGCGGCACTGGAGAGGTTGTCAGAGGCGCCGCGCACTTCGGTGACGATGTTGGTGAGCGAAGCGATGGTCTTGTTGAGCGCATCCTTGGTGGTGCCAAACACACCGGGGTAGTCCGCCTCAATCTGTTGGGTCAGATCCCCTTTTGCCAAACATTGCACGACCCGGATGACGTCGTTGAGGGTGCTGTCGATCACTTCTGCAATCTGGTTGATCCCTTCTCCCATCGCCTGAAAGAAGCCGCTCTTGCCAGCAAGTTCCATCCTGCGGTGCAGCTCGCCATTAATCACGGCCTGCACAATGTCGGACATCTCTTTCTCTATCATCACTTCCTTGGTTCTGTCGGCCCATTCGACCACGGATCCCAACCGTTCTCCGGTATCGTTGAAGACCGGATTGGCGATCAGGGAGAAGGTGCGCCCCCCCAGCTGTATCTGGGTGCGGTAGGTGCTGTTGAGTTTGGCCAGCATGGCGCGCTGATGGCCGGGATTTTTATGAAAGCTGTCGATGTTGGCGCCCATCAGCTGATTGGCGTTGAAGCTGTAGAGCTCTTTCTTGATGTCGGTCTCAGCCTGATTGAGCATGCCGGTCACTGCCTCGTTCATATAGATAATGTCGAGGTTGGTATCGGCAATCATCACGTTGGTACTGGCGCAGTCGAGGGCTTTGCGAACCAATTGGTTCTCATGGAGCAGTACCTGGTTCTTTTTAATGTCGTTGCGGCTCTGTTCCAGCTTGTCACTGAGCAAGGTGACCACCTCGTTGATGGCATGTCCTACTTCACGCAAGGGGCTATCCATACCGGAAAGATCGAGTGGTGCTGGAACCTGCTCTGCCAAGACTGCGTGTTGCAGCTGGCCGATTGCGTCGAGTAACTGGGTCCGCTGCCTCACTTCGGTGGCATTGTCTCCGAAGAGTTTTCCTAAGAGTGATTGGGTCATGAGCGTTTCCTTATGCTGCATGTCGTGGAGTATGGAGGCCTTTTCAGGAGGGTTGCAGGTTGCCTTGTGGCAACCTTGCCTGTGGCTGGGCCAGTTCGTTGAGTTGAGCCATCTCATCGAGTGACAACACTTTCCCGGTATCGATGAGGATGACGAATTTGCCGTTGACCTTGCCCATGCCGCTGATGAAATCGGCCCGGATGCGGGCACCAAAACTGGGTGGGGGCTCGATATCTGCTTGTGGGATACCCAGTACTTCCGATACGGAATCCACCACAACGCCAATATCCTGACCTAAAGGTTCATCGCCCTGCGGGGCCACCCCCTCAATAATGACGATGCAACTGCGGCGAGTGATGACCGAAGGTGCATTGCCAAAGCGGGCATTCAAGTCTACGACCGACACTACCGCTCCTCTGAGGTTGATTACGCCGCGAATAAAACCCGGCATCATCGGAACCGGAGTGATATTGCCGTATTCGATGATCTCTTTGACCCCCAGAATATTGATGGCGAACATCTCGTTGTTGATCAGAAATGTCAGGTACTGGGCATCGCCACTGCTCTCGTCAGCGGCCGCTGATGGCACCGTGATGTCGGTGGATGTATGCATGGTCGCCTCCGGTTAAAAGCGGACAAAATCCGCGTCATCAATGGAATGGGATGATGGTTGATTGGGCTGGCTGGCCCGTTGTGGGGGGGCGATGAAACTGCCTCTGGGAGGCATGCCCTTGTGGCCGGTTTCATGGGGCCTGATGTTGAGCTGCGCACTTTTCTCCAGAGCAAAAAAGGCCATGGTTTGCTGCAGTTCGCTGGCTTGCGAGCTCATCTCTTCGGCTGTGGCTGCCAGCTCCTCGCTGCCGGCCGCATTCTGCTGTGTTACTTGGTTAAGCTGGTTCATGGCCAGACTGATCTGGTTGGCAGCACTGGCCTGCTCGCCTGAGGCAGCATTGATCTCTTGTACCAGATCAGAGGTTTTGCGAATGGAGGGGACGATCCTCTCCAGCAGGTTGCCAGCCCGCTCTGCCTTGCTGACGCTGTCGGAAGAGAGTTCACCAATCTCCTGCGCTGCGATCTGGCTGCGCTCTGCCAGTTTTCTTACCTCGGCAGCAACCACCGCGAAGCCTTTGCCATGCTCTCCGGCGCGAGCCGCCTCGATGGCGGCGTTTAGGGCAAGCAGGTTGGTCTGGTAGGCAATGTCGTCGATGATGCTGACTTTCTTGGCGATTTGCTGCATGGCGGTCACCGTCTGTTGAACGGATTGGCCCCCTTCGGTTGCCTCCAGCACCGAGTTGCTGGCCATGCTGTCGGTGATCTTGGCGTTCTCGGTGTTCTGATTGATGCTGGCGCTCATCTGCTCGATAGAGGCGCTGGTCTCTTCAACGCTGGCTGCTTGCTCGCTGGTGGCCTGGCTCAATGCCTGCGCCGTATTGCTCACCTGATTGGAGGCATTGGTCAGGTTGTCGGCGGCGTTGCGTACCTCTTCGATGATATTGGTCAGCGCAGTGATGGTCCGGTTGAGGCCGTCTTTGGTCTGGCCAAAAATACCTGGGTAGGGCTCATCGATCCGTTGGGTCAGATCCCCTTTGGAGAGCGCGGTGGCGATGCGCATCACATCTTCCAGGCTGGTATCTGTCACATGGGAGAGGCGATTCAGCAGCTCGGATACCCGCTTGATATATCCTTGACGATCCTCCAGCGCAATCTTGTGGCTGAAGTCGCCCTGTTCGACAGCGGCGGTGACCAGCGTTTCGATATCCGTGATCAAGGCTCCCAGTTTCTTGACCATGTTATCCATCGCCATCAAGAGCTGACCCGCTTCATCGTTGGACTCTATCTGGATCGATACATCTAGATTGCCATCGGCCAGACTATTGGCCACGCGCAGAGCCTGTTCGATGGGGGTGATGATGCTTTTGATTAGCAGGGTGCCAAACCAGGCTGCGAGTGCGATGCCGACCGCGATAACCACCGCCATGGTTATCAGCATCACGTCATACCAAGATTGCGCTGCGGTATATTCCGACTTGGCCACATTGAGCTGCAGGTTGACCAGCTCGGTGATTTTGTTGCCTATAGGGTCGATGGAGCCATAGAGGGCACCGTCAAAATTGTTCAGCATGCCAGTAATCATGCCGTGCTGGGTGGCGAGGTATTTCTCCAGCTTGCCAATATCGGTATCGGCCGCGTTGAACAGGGTTGTCGCCTCGGCTGACAAACGCTGTTCATCTGGTGTGAGAGTGGTGGACTGGTAGTGATGCCACTCGTTTTTGATTGTCTGCTGGGCCTGTTGTATCTGCTTCAAAGCCTCTTCTGCCGGGATCAGCCCCGCATTGGCCTTGTTGAGGTTGTCGATGATCGAGACGGCATAGCTGTCGGAGATGGTCTTCAGCTGCTTGAGGGGAACCACCCTGTCGTTGTAAACGCGCTGCAACCCGGTATTGCTGCTCTGCATGTTGTATAACCCGAGGCTGCCAACGGCCAGCAGCAGTAGGCAGAGCATGCAGAGCAGTACAATAAGACGCAATTTGATGGTGGAATTTTTTAACATGATGGTCCCCTCAGTTGATGCTGGATTGAGGCAGGTTGCGCGACACTGTCAACCTGTTGAGCTGACAGGATTCCTGAGTTATTGCGTGCTGGATCAGCGAAGGAATGTCGAGGATCAGGGCGACCTCTCCCCCCCCCAGAATGGTTGAGCCACTGATGCCCTGCAGGCGCTGGAACAATTTTCCCAACGGTTTGATGACGGTCTGGAATTCTCCCAGCAGTTCATCCACCACCAGTCCGGATTTTTTGCCTGCGTGGCTGACCACGACAATGTTCTCGCGCCGCCCCTTGCTGCCATTGGTATCGAAGTAGTGTTGCAGGCGGATAAAGGGCAGCACCTCGCCACGCAAATTGATGTAATTGCGACCCTGGGTGTCGGACAGTGCACTCTGGGTCAATTCAACGCACTCGATCACCATATCGAGGGGAATGACGTAGTGGGTATCGCAGACTCGCACCAGGAAGCCGTCGATGATGGCAAGGGTAAGCGGCAGGCGGATCTGCACACGGGTTCCTTTTCCCGGGATGCTGTCCAGATCGACCGTGCCACGTAGGGCAGTGATGTTGCGTTTGACGACATCCATGCCAACCCCGCGACCGGAGAGGTTGGTTATCGCCTCGGCGGTAGAGAACCCCGGCTCGAAGATCAGGTTGTATATCTCCTGATCCGTCAGCGTGGTGGTTGGGTTGATCAGACCGCGCTCGATGGCTTTTTGCTGGATCCTGGCTTTGTTGAGACCTGCACCGTCATCCCGAATTTCGATGACGATACTGTTGGAGTCGTGATAGGCATTGAGATTCAGGGTGCCACGGGGGGGTTTTCCTGCCAGCAGCCGTTGCTCTGCCGATTCAATGCCATGATCCATCGAGTTTCTGACCAGATGCATCAGCGGATCGCCGATCTTCTCTACCACCGACTTGTCCAGTTCAGTCTCGGCTCCGGAGATCACCAGAGTGATATCCTTGTTCAGTTCCTGACTGACATCGCGCACCACCCGCTGGAAGCGGTTGAAGGTATCGCCGATAGGCACCATGCGCAGGCGCAGTGCACTGTCGCGGATCTCTTCCACCAGCATGGCAATGACCGAGGTGGCTTCCTGCAGTTGGCTTTCGCGGGTGCGTTGGGCCAGCAGATTGGCTCCTGAACTGGCGACTACCAACTCCCCGACCAGATTGATTAGATCGTCCAGCTTGTCGGCATGCACCCTGACGTAACGGCCCTCTTTGCTCTTGCTCTCCTTGGTCTGGTTCTGTTTTTTCAGGGCGGCATCGACGACGGCTTCGTTGACAGCACCCTGCGCAATCAGGATCTCCCCGAGTTTGGGCGCTTGTTCTGCCGGGGTCGCTTGTTGTGCCTGCAGACCGCTGGCTAACTCCTCTGCGGTGAGGGCGCCGGTGTTGACCAACAACTGCCCCAGCATGGCGCTATCTTCCGGCAGCGACTCGATCAGGTTGATGAACTCGGCGATCTTGCTGTGGGGTGGCAAGATGGTGATCTGGCAGTCATCTCTGACAAATTCAAAGACATCGCTGATGGCCGCCTTGTCTGCCTGCGAGTCGAAGTCTATCTCGTAGCCGAGGTAGCAATTCTCCGGATCGAACTGTTCCCAATCCGGTAGCGCCTGATGGATTGTCTCCACTGAACATATGGTTCCGAGGGTGCCGAGATAGCGCAGAAATGCGGCCGGATCCATGCCATTGCGCAGCACATCGGGGCCAAAACGCAGGGAGATATGCCACAGGGAGGCGGAGCTGGTAATTCCTCCCTCTTTTTCGATCTTGGGTTCCGGCGTATGTACAGTATCTGGCAGCGTGGCATGGGGGACGCACTGATGACGGGTGAGGGTGAGCCTCAGCCGTTCATCCTGGTTGGCATCGCTATCGCTTAACGTGCTGCCCTGTTCTGCAACGACACTGATGAGCGTCTGGATGTGGTCACAGCTCTCCAGCAGATCCTTGATCAGAGGAGAGGTGACGGTGAGCTGCTGATTGCGGATCTGGTCGAGCAGATCCTCGACGATATGGGTAAACCCGACGATTGGTTGCAGACCAAACAGGCCAGCTGACCCCTTGATGGTATGAGCAGCACGGAAGATGGCACCAATCAGCTCGCTATTGTCAGGGTCAGATTCCAGTGATAGAAGGGCTGACTCCATCTCTTCAAGCAACTCGCGTGCCTCGGCGATATAGGTTTGTAAAGCCTGATCAAGATCGATGCTCACGGTGACTCCTTGTCATGGTGGCTCAGGGCCGTTCGCCATGGGTGATGAGGGTGGGGTCGCCAAAAAAGGCCGAGAGCTGGCAGAGCTCCAGCAGTTCAAGCACAACATGGCTGTGCCAGACCAGTGCCAGGGAGGAGCCTTGCTGCAGAGCGGTTTTCTTCGCTGCCAGCAGCAATTGCAGCCCGGCGCTGTCTATCTCGGATACCGCTGCCAGATTCAGCTCCAGTTCGTTCCCCTGATGCAATAAGGGTGAGAGAGCATCTTTCAGCTCGCTGACTGTATAAATGGTGATCTCGTCCGGCATGGTCACCACTACCTTGTTGTCGAGTAGCTCACTCTGTAGTTGCATGATGCGCTCCGGATCACGGCATGATGAGCTTGGCGACTGCGGCCAGCATCTGTTCGGGCTGGAAGGGTTTGACCACCCAGGCTTTGGCTCCTGCGGCTTGTCCCTCCTGCTTCTTGCTGTCCTGAGACTCGGTGGTCAGCATGATGACAGGGGTAAATTTGTAGTTGGCCAGCTTTTTGGCCTCTTTGACGAAGGTGATGCCATCCATGTTCGGCATGTTGACGTCACTGATGATCAGGTTGATCTTCTTGCCATCTAGTTTGTTGAGCGCATCTTTGCCGTCAGAGGCTTCCATGACCTCATAACCGGCTCCCTTGAGGGTCATGCCCACGACTTGGCGAATAGTTGCCGAGTCATCCACGATCAGGATCGTTTTGCCCATATCTCTCTCCTAGAAAAATGTGATGTCGGCGCTGCTTGGTTGCGCGTTGACTGTACGGGTGGTGCGACCATGGTGAATATTGCGCTGTTCGTCGGTGGCGTATGAGAGCTCCATCTCTGCCAGCCAGCGATTGGCATCGATCTGGATTGGCCCTGTCGCATTGCTGCTCTGCTCCGAAGCAACCAGATGGCTGGAGAGGCTCTCCATGTTTTGTCTGACGTGGCTGAGGATCTGGCTGACTCTGTCTTGAAATTGCAGCGAGACAATGACGCTGGAGATTTCGCGATGGATATCGGTGCTCTCGTTTTGCAGCAGGGAGGCGGATTCCGCCAGGCTGTCAGTGGCATGGCGAAAACGGGCCAGTACCTGTTCAATTGTCTGCTCCGAATTGAGCGCTGAGGCGTGATCCCGTGCGGCAGCATTTTCGGCAATCTGGAAGGCGCGACCGATAGCAGTATTGATGGTGTCTACCTTGTCGGTCATCTTCTGGGCGGTTTCGCTGGAGAGGCGGGAGAGGTTGCGCACTTCATCAGCTACCACAGCAAAGCCACGACCAGCTTCCCCAGCGCGGGCCGCTTCAATGGCGGCGTTGAGGGCCAGCAGGTTGGTCTGGGAGGCGATTTTGGCCACATCCATGGCCATGGTGTTGAGCTCTATGGTGTAGGTGGTCAGGCTTTTTATCTCACCCAGCATGGCGTCCCGATTGGCCTGGGCGGAGTGCAGGATGGCCACTACCTCATTGAGTTGCTGCTGGCTCTCGCTCAAGACTCCTGCCATGCCACGGGAATTGGCATCACCCAGTTCTCCGGCTGCCAGATGAGAAGCATTGACTGCTTCCTCCAGCTTGTTGGCCAAGCCGCTGAAGCGTTGAGTCAGGTCAATCATCGCGGCTTCTGTTTGTTGACGAGAGTTTTCAATCTGCTGGGACCAGATGGGGAGTGCCTTCTCGCACACCTGTTCGAGCCCGATGATGGAGTGGGCGAGAGGATCGGTCGCGACTGTTTGTTCCTCTCCTGCACGATGTCGGAGTGTGTGCTGGTGGAAGTGACTCGATGTCCAGAGCGCGGCGGCAATAGCAACCAGCACATTGAGCAGCAGGTAGAGAGGTGACAGCGCATCGGCGAGCTGCAGCAACAGGCAGCTCAGCAGAGCAAGCCCGATGCAGCAAATCCAGCAAACCGGTTCCCAAAGCGGTGTGTTCACGCCACTTTTGTGTTGTGCCATACGTAGCTTATCCCTGTGCAATTATTTGGTAAGAGGTAAAGGCGCGGGACCGAAACAGTCATGGTGCCCCTTGACGCTCTTTTCTTTATTTATAGTTGGCACAATAAGGTTAGCGGAAAAAAATTAATTGGCTGCAAATCGGAGTTGTTTGTATCAGCGATTGCCGTATCAAGCGGCTTGCGAAATGGGGGGAAGAGCCAGGTGGGGATGAAAAGGAGAGAAGGAGCCTGAGGATTCAGGCTCCTGATGAGGATCAAGCCTCGTTGGCGTGGGCCTTCTGGCAACCTTCCACGGCGTGGGCAATCAGTTCCAGCGCGCTCTTGTCACACGGGGGCAGTTCGGCATCGCACGCCTTGATAGGGGTGACGCGATCGCCCCACTTGATGATGGCGGCCCCCCAGGTCAGGCCGGCACCGAAAGCGGCGGTCAGCAGATAAGAGTTCGGCTTGACGCGGCCCTGCTCCAGCGCTTCGCACAGGGCGATGGGCACAGTGGCTGCGGAGGTGTTGCCGTAGTTTTCGATGTTGACCATCACCTTCTCCATCGGCGCATTCATCCGCTTGGCGAGGGTCTCGATGATGCGGATATTGGCCTGATGGGGAACGATCAAGTCGACCTGCTCCGGCGCGATACCGGCCTGCGCCAGCACAGTGTTGGTGGCTTCACCCATGCCGCGCACGGCGCGTTTGAAGATCTCCGGCCCTTCGAAGTTGAAGGTGAACAGCCCATCGATGTCGGCAAAACGCACCCGATCGGTACCGAAGTTCGGTACGTGCAGGATCTCCCGCGCTTCGCTGTCGCAGCCCAGCTTGTTGGCGATCAGGCCACACTCCTGCTCGCTTGCCTCGATCACTACGGCTCCGGCACCATCGCCAAACAGCACGGCGGTATCGCGGCGCGCCCAATCCAGCAAGTAGGTGAGGCGTTCGGCGCCGATCACCAGCACCTTCTTCATCATGCCGGTCTGCACCAGCGAGGTGGCGACGGAGAGGGAATAGACGAAACCAGTGCAGGCTGCGTTGAGATCAAACACGGCGGCATTGACGGCGCCCAGCTTCTTCTGCACCGCAGAGGCGGCACTTGGCAGCAGGTTGTCCGGGGTGGCGGTGGCCAGGATGATGCCATCGAGATCGCTCGCTTCCAGACCGGCGCAGGCCAGTGCACGGCGACCGGCCAGGGTGGCGAGATCCGAGGTGCTGACATGGGAGATCCGGCGGGCCTTGATGCCGGTGCGCGGATAGATCCACTCGTCTGACGTATCCATGATGGTGCTGAGGTCATCGTTGGTCAGCACGGAGGGAGGCAGGCATTTTCCCCAGCCTGTGATATTGGCGTATTTCATCTTGTTACCGCTTCTCAAAGTGGAGCGCCCCGCGGGCGGAAAATCGTGCAATTATGCCGCACGAGACAACCACTGTCATCTTGTGGTCATGGTTATGTGCCGGGCAAGTGGCTGCGCCATCTGGCCGCAAAGGGTCGCGACGTGCAGAACATGGCTGGAAATTTTGCTTAAAACACGAGACTCGTCTGCCCTAAGATAGGCGTTTCGCCACCGATGAGGGTATCTCCTTGCTCAGAGCCAATCTCAACCTGCTGCCCACCCTCAAGGTGCTGCTGGAGACCCGCAATATCAGCCGCGCCGCCGAGCTGCTGCACCTGAGCCAGCCCTCCATCAGCAAGCAGCTTGCCCAGTTGCGCAGTGAGTTTGACGACGAGCTGCTGGTGCGGGAGGGGCAACGCTGGCTGCTGACGCCACGGGCCGAAGTGCTGGCAGCCCAGCTGGCGGATTCTCTCGGTGCACTGGAACGTCTCTACGAGGCGCCTGGGTTTGACCCGAGCCGCTGTGAGCGGGTATTTCGGCTCGCCTCTTCTGATTATGTTGCCCAGCATATCCTGCCCGATATCTGCGCCGCGCTCGCCAAAGAGGCGCCGTTGGCGGCGCTGGAGTACAGCCTGTGGGACAAACGTCAGCTGCCGCAACTGTGGCAGTCCGAGCTCGATCTGGTCTCCACCATCACCGAACAGGTGCCGGATCAGATACGCGGTCTGCATCAGGGGGAAGATCGGCTGGCGGTGTTGATGGGACGTCATCACCCGCTGGCGGGCAAGGCGCTGAGTCTCGATGACTATCTCGCCTGGCCTCACTTGCAGGTGAGTGGGGGAGGCGACAAGGACAGTCCGGTTGAGCAGGTGTTGGCGCCGCAGGGACTGCGTCGGCGCTGGTTTGCCCGAGTCCCATTCTTCCAGGCCGCAGTGGAGGTGTTGTTGCGTACGGATTGTCTGATGACAACCCCGGCCCATATCGCCTGGCAGCTCTCTTGCGGCCATGAGCTCACCTTTGTCGACCTGCCCTTTGCTACCCGCGACCAGCAGTATCATCTGCTGTGGCACCAGCGCCATCATCAGGATCCGGCCCACCGCTGGTTTCGCGAGTTGGCCTACCCATTCCTGCGGGATCACCTGCAACGTACCGTCGGCGAGAGTCGCAAGCTGCTCGATCTCGGCGGTTAGCCCCAGTCAGTTGTGTGGTGCCATAGCCATTGGTTATGGAATCTATTCATAACTTTCACTACTGGCATAATGGCTCAGCCCGTACCCTGAATGCAGGGCATCATATCGAGCATATAAAGAGGAAAAGCATGGAACTGACGAGTTGGCTGGCACTGGCCGCAATCTGCGTGATGGGCGCCATCAGCCCGGGGCCGAGTCTGGCGCTGATCATCCGCAACACGGTGCAGGGTGGGCAGGGGCACGGCGTCGCCACTGCGTTTGGTCATGGCCTCGGGGTTGGTATCTATGCGCTGGTCACCGCGCTTGGCCTCTCCATCCTGATCACCCAGACTCCGATCCTGTTTGATCTGATCCGCTATGGTGGCGCCGCATTTCTTGCCTGGCTCGGGGTGAAAGCCCTGCTGGCAAAACCAGCCAGTGACGAAGGGAATGAAGAGGTTCATCAGCTGCGTGGTCGGCAAGGAGCCTTTGAAGGTTTTATGGTGGCCTTCCTCAACCCCCAGCTGGCGGTGTTCTTTATCGCCCTGTTCAGCCAGTTTGTGCGGGCCGATACCGGCTGGAGCGAAGGGGGCATCATGATGCTCACCGCGGGCGGGATCGATGCAGTCTGGTACGTGCTGGTGGCGCTGGTGCTATCCCGCGGGCCGGTGCTGGCGTGGCTTAAAGCCAAATCCTTTGTGATCGATAAAGTGAGCGGGCTGGTGCTGCTCGGGCTGGCGCTCAAGGTGGTTATGTAATCCTGCATTTCGCAGATACCTTAAGCGGGATCAAGGCACGTGGGTGGTGAATGGGCTAGAGTAGCGCCCATTTGCTGTCTGCCCTGATCCCGAGACCATGCACCAGAACAAGCACCCGTTAAGCCACAACAACCGGTTGGAGCTGCTGGCTCCGGCCAAGAACCTAGCCTACGGCATCGAAGCCATCAACCATGGTGCCGATGCCGTCTACATGGGCGGCCCTGCCTTTGGCGCCCGCAGTGCGGCGGGCAACACCATCGAGGATATCGAAGCGCTGGCACGTCACGCCCACCGTTTCGGCGCCCAGGTCTTTGTCGCCTTAAACACCCTGCTGCATGATCATGAGCTGGAGCAGGCCCGGCGGCTGACCCACCAGATCTACGAAGCCGGTGCCGATGCGCTCATCGTGCAGGATATGGGACTGCTGGCGCTGGATTTGCCTCCCATCGCGCTCCATGCCAGTACTCAGACCGACAACCGCACGCCGGAGAAGGTGAAGTTTCTGCAGGATGTGGGTTTCTCTCAGGTGGTGCTGGCGCGCGAACTGTCTCTTGCGCAGATCCGCGAGATCAGTGCTGCGACCAATGTGCAGCTGGAGTTCTTTATCCACGGCGCGCTCTGCGTCTCCTACAGCGGCCAGTGCAACATCAGCCATGCCCGTACCGGCCGCAGTGCCAACCGTGGCGAGTGTGCCCAGCTCTGTCGCTTGCCCTGCTCGCTGCAAAAGCCGGACGGTGAAGTGCTGGTGGCCGACAGCCACCTGCTGTCGCTCAAGGATATGGATCAGACCGACAACCTGGAGGCCTTGATCGAGGCGGGGATCCGCTCCTTCAAAATTGAAGGGCGTCTCAAGGGGCTCGACTACGTCAAGAACGTCACCGCCTGGTATCGCCAGAAGCTGGACGCCATTCTGGATAGCCGCTCCGATCTGGTAGCCGCCTCTGCGGGTCGTTGCAGCTACAGCTTCACGCCTGACCCCAAGAAGAGCTTCAACCGCGGCAGCACCGACTACTTCCTCCATGGCCGCCAGCAGGGGATCGACTCCACCAAAAGCCCGAAATATGTGGGCGAACCGCTGGGTCGTGTCACCAAGGTGACCCGTGACGGTATCGAGATCGACGGCAAACAGGTCACCCTCAACAACGGCGACGGTTTGGGCTTCTTCAAGCCGAACAACGAGCTGGTGGGGATGCGCCTCAACAAGGTCGAAGGTAAGCAGTTACTCCTGTCTGAACGCATGCCAGGGCTAAAGGTGGGGACAGAAATCTACCGCAACCACGATCAGGCGTTCAGCAAGATGCTGGAGAAGGCGAGCGCGGATCGCCGCATCCGGGTCGATATGGTGCTGGCAGAATGCGATGAGGGTGTGATCCTCACGCTCACCGACGAGCAGGGCATCAGCATTGCGGTGACCCTGCCTTGCGACAAGCAGCCTGCTGACAACCCGGAGCGGGCGCTGCAACAGGCGCGGGATCAGCTTGGCAAACTCGGCAATACCCTGTTTGTGGCGCGCAAGATTGAGTTGGTAGTAACGAGGCCGCTATTTATCGCCGCATCACAGCTCAACGGTTTGCGCCGGGACGGCATCGCCGCGCTGGAGGCGGCTCGCGTGGCCAGCTACCAGCGCCCCGAGCGACGTATCGCCCTGCGGGATATCAACTATCCCCAGCACCGTCTCTCCTACCTTGGCAATGTGCTGAACAGCGCGGCCGAGCAGTTCTTCCGCGAACACGGGGTGGAGCGGATTGCTCCCGCCTATGAGGCGAACAAGGAGGAGCGGGAAGTGGTGCTGATGATCACCAAGCATTGCATCCGCTATAGCCAGAACCTCTGCCCGAACGAGGTGCCAGGTCTCAAGGCCGAGCCGCTGGAGCTCAAGATGGGTAAGGACACCTTCCGCCTGCGTTTTGACTGCAACCGCTGCGAAATGCATGTGATGGGCAGCCTGAAACGCTGATCAATGAGCCCCTTTCTCAGTCAGGAAAGGGGCAATTTTTATCGCAGGTTCTCTGCCTACCCTCCTTTAATTGCCCCTCTCCAGCGCCAGCAGTGCCTTTTTAATCTCCAATCCCCCCGCATAGCCGGTCAGGCTGCCGTTTTGGCCGATCACCCGATGGCAGGGGACGATGATCGAGAGCGGATTGCGGCCATTCGCCGCGCCCACTGCCCGCACCGCATCGGGTTTGCCGATGGTGCGAGCGATATCGCTGTAGCTGCGGGTCTCGCCGTAGGGGATGTCGCACAACGCTTGCCATACCGCCTGCTGAAAGGCGGTGCCACGGGCGGCAAGGGGCAGGGAGAAGCGCTGCAAGCGACCGGCAAAATAGGCGTCAAATTCGGCGAGGAAGGGAGCCAGCGCTTCGTGATCTTGCTGCCAGCCACTCATATCGGGCAGTGCCCGCAGGCCCGCCACAAAGTCCACGTGCACCAGACCGGATTCATTGATGGCGACCAGCAGATCGCCGCAGCGGGTCGGCAGAATATCGTAGCGGATCATGGTGTTATCTCCTGTTGTTGGGTGTCTGGCTGTTGTTCATTGCCGGTAGCACGGAGCAGCAAATCGGGCGCTTCACTCATGGCGTGCCACAGCCAGCTGGCCGCATAGCTGCGCCACGGCTGCCACGCCGCACTTTGGGTTAACACCTCTTTCACCGGCAGCTTGGTGCCGCCGCCGAGTGCCTTTTGCAGCACCAGATCGGAGGCGGGGAAGGCATCGGTATCCAGCCCGCAACGCAGCCGCCAGTAAGCGACCGTCCAGGGGCCTATGCCCGGCAGCGCCAGCAACTGCTCATCACTGGCTGTCGTGAGGGTCAGCTCGCCACTGGCCAGCGCCAGCGCCACTCCGCGCAGGGTGCGAATGCGGCTGCCGGGCATGCCGATACCGTCGAGATCGAGTTCGCACAACTGGGCGGGGGTCGGTAGTTGCACCACCCCGAATTGCGCCTCGGTACGGGCTACCAGTCGCCCGAGTATGGTGATGGCTCCCTTGACCGACACCTGCTGGCCGACGATGGCACGCAGCATCACCTCGTATTCGTCCCAGCCACCCGGCAGTCGCACGCCGGGCCAGCGTGCCTGCAAGCGGGCGAGCAGCGGATCCTGACCGAGCAGATCACCGATCCGCTGCATATCGGCATCGAGATCCCACATCCGGCGCACCCGATAGAGCAGATCGGGCAGTGCTGCGAGCGGCAGATCATGGACGGTGAGTTGCAGGCTATGCCCCTTGCCTTGCGCGATACGCACCAGCGCGACCTGATCGCCGACCCGATAGCGCCGCTCGTACACCTCGCCATCTACCCGCTCCAGCCCCGGGATTGCCCGCAGCCGGTAGAACGCCAGCATGGCCGCCACGTCATATGGGGGGCGGTAGGGCAGTTGCAGTGTCAGGGTTGCGCCGCGCGGCTGCGCGCTCATGTGCTCTGGCGCGTCAGCGTGCTGCTCCTGCTGGCGCAGGGAGCGCGGGGCCAGTCCGTAGGCGTTGAGCCAGGCGTCATTGAAGCGGCGGATGCTGGCAAATCCGGCGGCAAACGCGATGTCGGTGATGGGCAGCCCGGTTTCAGTCAGCAACCGTTTCGCGAGCAGCAGACGGCGCGTCTGCTCCACCTGTTTTGGCGAGGCGCCGAGGTGCTGCTCGAACTGGCGGCGCAGGGTGCGTTCGCTTATCCCTGCCTCAGTGGCCAGTTTGGCGAGCGTGCCTTCCGCCAGCTCGCCGCGATCGATGCGCGCCAGCAGACGTGCCAGTTCAACCGGCAGATCGCCACGGGCGGCGGGGGCCAGCTCAGGGCGGCAGCGCAGGCAGGGTCGCAGCCCATACTGCTCGGCGGCAGCGGCGCTTTGGAAGTAGCGCACATTGTGCTCGTGCGGTGGCCGTGCCGGGCAGACTGGCCGGCAGTAGATGCCGGTCGAGAGCACGCCGGTAAAGAAGCGGCCATCGAAGCGAGAATCGCGGGCGAGCCGTGCGGCGTGACACTGCTCGCGGCTGAGGGTGTTGATCACCTCATCCGGTGACGACTCTGGGCTGGGCTTTGCATTCATGGTGTTGGCGGCTTTGCTGGAATAGATGGCAAGAGAGTAAGGGGGCTCGGGGGCCATGACTAGCCAGAAACGGACAGAGATAGCAAAAATTGGCCAAAGGTTTTTTTGCTCTTTCATTGCACGGCCGGGTTTCACTCTTCGTCACGCTGTTATTCATGTATCGCGGCTCGACAGAAGGGGGCATAACGGACGGGTCGGAGGCACGATTGGCCTAGCTTTATTTGCTTAGCGAGATTAGTGGCGGCGAAAACTGCTTAAAAATTAATAACAGATCACATAACTATCTTTTTTACGTTGAGTGTGGCGATTTTGTGTTGTTCAATCGAGTCAGTTAATTTTTGATGATTATTAAGTCATCACATCTGCGGCCTTAGGCCGACCAATAACAACAACACTTGCCAAGGATGATAAGTGAACGACTGTAAGGCATGGGCCCATTGCCGGGGCTTTAGTCTGATCGAGTTGTTGATCGCCATGACGGTTGTCAGCATTCTCGCGGCCATCGCGTTGCCAGCGTATCAGGGTTATCTGCAACAGGGACGTCGTTACGAAGCGCAGCAGCAATTGCTGGAGCAGGCGCTCGCCCTCGAACGTATCTATACCCAGCAGGGCCGTTATCCCGACACGTTTGCCACCCCTTCCAACACGGATTTCTACCAGTTCAGCTACAGCCAGCAAGATGCTGGCGACTACCTGCTCAAAGCCATTCCAACGACGCGACAACAGGATGAGTGCGGCACTCTGACCCTCGATCAGACCGGTTATCGCGCGGCCAATCGCCATGACTGCTGGGGATCATAGGATGAACGTGCGCGGATTTACTCTGATTGAGTTGATGATCACGGTCGGCATCGCCGCCATCTTGCTATTGGTCGGGTTGCCCTCCATGAGTCAGCGCCTCGCGGCCGAACGGCTCGATCGCAGTGCGACCGAACTCGCTTCAGCCTACCGCTTTGCCCGCAGCGAAGCGGTCAAGCTGACCCTGCCGGTGGTGCTGCAGGGCACCGAGAACGGTGGCTGGGAGGTGATGGCCGACAGCCAGCGGTTGCGTCAGGCATCAGCTCCCGGTGGCGGCGTGGTGATCAAGCCGTTTGACCCCATCCAGATCGCGCCAACCGGCAGCAGCAGCCACGCCGAGATCATTCTGGCCAATCGCCTCGGTGAGCAGCGGGTGCTCTGCGTGGCCCCGAGCGGCCAGCTGCTGCAAGGGAGCTGCTCATGATTGCCCGCCAGCAAGGCTTCAATCTGGTGGAGATCATGGTCTCCATGGTGTTGGCGGTGATGGTGTTTCTCGGTCTCGCCAAGGGGCAGGTGGTCTCGTTGCAGCAGGCGCATTACAGCTTGCAGAGCACGCTGGCTACGATCGAGGCGAGCAATAGCGTGGAGCAGATCTGGAGTTCGCTGTGTGAAGTGCAGCGCAAGCCCGAGCGGTTCACCCAGGCCGATTTTCTTGCCCGCTTCATCCTGCAGGATGGCCACCGGCTGGTGCTACCGAACCGTTATAGCGACAACTTTGTGGTCGCTATCGAGTGGCAGGATGAGCGGGTCTCCGGCGCCAAGCGGGTGGAGTTGAACGCAGGATTTCCGCCTTTATGCTGAGCGTCCCCTCACGGCAACGAGGCGTCAGTCTCGTCGAGCTGATGATCTCCATGGTGCTCGGTCTGATGCTGATGCTGGCGATTTTTGCCGGTTACGCCCCGATCAAGAGCACGGTCGAACAGAGCAAGGCGCTGGAGCAGGCGAACGAAGTGCTGCGCTTTGCCACTCTCACCTTTACCAACAGCATCAAGCAGGCGGATCAGCTGATAGCGGTCACCCCTGATCGCCTGACGCTGGCCTTCAAGGTAGAGGGGGGCAGTCAGGTGCTCTCCTGCCTTGGCAACCAGAAAACCGCCGATTTTACCGAGCAGTACCGCTTCACGCCGCCGGTACTCAGTTGCGATGACGGAGATGGCCCGCGCCTGTTGCTGGCCCATCTTCAGGATCTTGAATTCGGCCAGCAGGGTGCACTGGTCAATATCCGCATCTTGCCCGAAGGGCTGCCGAGCTATCTGGCGCCGGGAGTAGAGGTGCAGGTGGCCCGCCGCAAGGCGGTCTGGGCAGCAGCGTTGGCCACATCCGGTGCCAACGCCACAGCAGGGGGAGCGGGATGAACAAGGGATTGCAGGGGCAGCGGGGAGCCGTACTGCTGGTGGTGCTGGTGGTGAGCCTGCTGTCGAGTCTGCTGGTGTTTACCAGCATTCAGGAGAACCAGTTGCAGACTCGCCTGAGCGGCAATTTTCACAAAAAGATCAATGCGCAGCTCAGTGCTGAGCAGGGGATGAACGAGAGTTATCGTGCCCTGCATCAGGCCCTTGGCGCTGAACCACGGATAGAGTGGGCTCAACTGGTGCAGAAGGTGCCAAGCAAGGGCGAAGGGGCCATGGCGGGCAGCCGCTTTAGCATCGAACAGCTGGATGCCTCCGCCGGCAGCAAGTTGGCGTTGCAGAGCCATGGCCGTTATCTGGAGGGCAATGCCAGCCTCAACGCGCTGTTTGCTCTCAAGCGCGAGCCGGGCAATCTCATCTTTCAGGATTCGGTGGTGGCGTGTGAAGGGCTAAGCCTCTCCGGTAGCGGTTTTATCGACAGCTACGATTCGCGCAAGGGGGCGTACAAGGAGTCTGTTTCCGGGACTCTTAATCAGGGGCAAAACGCCAAGGTGGCGACTGTCAGCGACAAGGCCAATGTAGTGCTCGCCGGGCACTCCCCCATCTGGGGTGATGTGCGGGCGACCGGCGCGGTGACCTTGAACGGCTCTTCACCTGTTGCAGGTAATGTACTTGCTGGCGGCGATATCACCATTTCTCCCTCTGATGGGGTCGTCAGGGTTGAGGGAAGCGTGAACGGGAGTGGAAATTTTGCCTTGCAAGGGGGGCATATTGCCGGAGCTGTTGCAATCAATGGTGATGTCTCTATGGGTCATGGCACAAGCATTGCTGGCGACAAGTTGAACTATGGTGGGAACGGGGCATTCCTTGATGCCAAGCATCAGAAGTATCTGGATCCCCAATACCGCACTCATCCCAAGCTGCCACCCGTGGCCGGGCAGGTGTGTGACCCGCTCAATGTGGCCGCGCTGCCCAAATCGTTCCCTCCTGCAACGCTGCCCATCAATGGCCCGCTGACGCTTGGGGCCACCCAGCAGATGGTGCTGACCACGGATCCCTCCACCGGCTCGGTCACCAGCAGCAACCAGCACAAGCCCGGGCTGCCGCTACCCGGCAAGGGGGAGCTGTTTGGCAAGGAGCAGACCGTTTACAAGCTCGACAGCCTCAATATGGGGGCCGATGCCAAGCTCACCATCAAGGGGGATGTGGTGCTGCTGATCGACAAGGATTTCACCATGACTGGCAGCAACAAGTTGACGGTGAGCGAGGGGAGCAGCCTGACCCTGATCGTCAGCGGCAAGGTCGATCTCGGGGCCGGTGCCGAGGTGACGGCAGCCAAACAGGGGCTTACCGCTGGCGGTACGCCTGCTATCTCCCTCTATTCCGCGTATAGCGGCAAGGATGGGATCAAGCTGTCGGGCAATACCCCGCTCTATGCCGCCCTCTATGCCCCACTCACCGAGATGAAGATCAGCGGAAGTGGCGGTTTGTACGGGGCGGTGCGTGCCAAGCACCTGACCGAGAGTGGTGCGGGCGGGGTGCACTATGACGAGGCGCTGGGCATGGCAGATTTGGGGGATGATCAGGGGCCGCCTCCGACGTTGGCACTGCGGCAGTGGCACTTTGTGCAGTGAGGCTGGCGAGCCGCTAAAAAGGATCGAATGGGGCGCGCAACTGTGAGAAGGTGGAGATCTGTCCACCCAGTCGTTCACTGTTGAGGAGTGCTCCATGCCAGGCCCAGCTCGTGCCGGTGCCCTGATCTATGCCAAGGATCCGGGCCTGCTGACCCACTTTTACCGTACATTGCTGCAGATGGTGGTCTGCAGTCAGGATGAGCAGTTCGTGGTGCTGGAAAACAGCGATATCCAGCTGCTGATCCACGCCATTCCCGAGCCTTATGCCGGGCAAGTTGTTATCAAGCGGCCGCCGGAATTGCGGGAAGAGGGGGCCATCAAGCTGTTCTTCACCGTCTCCAGCCTCGCCTGGGCAGAAGCTAAGGCGGCGGATCTCGGCGGCGGCCTGCTGCCACAGCAGTGGACGGGGCCCGGCTTTGTGGTGCGCAACGCCTTCGACCCTGAGGGCAATATCCTGCAACTGCGCGAGTTGCTGGGTTCCCCGGATCCCCTCTGAACTCTCTCTTTTTACAGCATTGCCGTGACGGCGTGTTGTGCCATACACCGCCATAAAAATGAACCGCCATAAAAACGGGGCCCTGTAGTGGTCAACTAAAAAGGGTCCCGTTCTGCTGTTAGCTTACTGCGCTCATTACTTCAGGTAGCGCTGTTCCAGATGCTGGCGCAGCCAGTGCGGGTTGAGCGCTTCACCGGTGGCGCGGCGCACCAGCTCGTCGGTGCTGCGCAGGCTCCCCTGTGACCAGATGTTGCGCCCGAGCCAGCCGAAGATCTCCGGCAGACGGCCCGCCGCGATCACCTCACCCATGCTACCCAGCTCTTTTTCGAGGGCAAAACGTAGCTGGGCGGCATACATGGCGCCCAGGGTGTAACTCGGGAAGTAGCCGAACGAGCCGTCGGTCCAGTGAATATCCTGCATGCAGCCATTGCGGTAGTTGCCCTTGGTGGAGAGCCCCAGCCACTGCTGCATCTTGGCATCCCACAGCTCGGGGATGTCGGCCACCTCGATCTTCCCTTCCACCAGATCGCGCTCCAGCTCGTAGCGCAGAATAACGTGGGCCGGATAGGTCACCTCGTCCGCATCGACCCGGATAAAGCCCGGCTCGACCCGGCTGTAGAGCTTGGCCAGATTGTCCGGCGCAAACGCCGCCTGTTCGCCGAAGTGGTGACGAATGCGTGGCGCCAGCAGTGCGAGGAAGGCCGGATGATGGCCCAGCTGCATCTCGCAAAACAGGCTCTGGCTCTCGTGGATAGCCATGGAGCGCGCTTCGGCCACCGGCTGGCCCAGCAGATGGCGCGGCAGCCCCTGCTCGTAACGGGCGTGGCCGCTCTCGTGCACTATGCCCATCAGGCTGGAGACAAACTCCTGCTCGTTGTAGCGGGTAGTGATCCGCACATCGGTCGGCACGCCACCACAGAAGGGGTGACTGCTCACATCGAGGCGACCGTGGGCGAAATCAAAGCCGAGCAGTCCCATCACCTCCTGACCGAGCGCCTGCTGGGTGGCGATGGGGAAGGGGCCTTGCGGCAGCAGCAGGGCATCGCCCTTTTGTTGTTCGCTTACGGTCTGGATCAGGCCCGGCAGCCAGCTGGCCAGATCGCCGAAGATCTGATCGAGCCGCGCGCTGGTCATGCCCGGCTCATAGAGGGCCAGCATGGCGTCGTAGGGGCGCACGCCAAGCGCATCGGCCCGCAGTTGCGCCACGTCACGGGAGAGTTTCACCACCTCCTCGAGATTGGGGGCAAAGCCGGCCCAGTCGTTGTGCTTGCGCTGGCTGCGCCAGGCGTGCTCGCACTTGCTGCCAGCGAGCGACAGCGCTTCGACCAGCTCACCGGGCAGCAGGCTGGCATCTTGCCACTGGCGCTTGATCTCGCCGAGGTTGGCCCGTTGCACTTCATCGAGCGGCTCACTCTCGGCCTTGGCAATCCAGTCGCCCAGCTCGGGAGCGGTGCGCTTCTGGTGGATCAGCAGACCGAGTTCGGCCATCGCTTCGGCGCGGGCATCGTTGCCCCCTTCCGGCATCATGGCCGCCTGATCCCAGCCGCAGATGGCGGCGAGGTGGCTAAAGCGGTGGATCTGCTGCTGATGTTGTTCAAGCTTTTGATATGACATGGGATTGTCCTTGTTATCGTCCTTGATGGTATGCCGCCCCGTACCTGGCATGCTCGGGGCCGTTCGATGCTAACACCGCCGCC
This sequence comes from Aeromonas sp. Y311-2, assembly GCF_027706025.1. Classification (NCBI taxonomy): domain Bacteria; kingdom Pseudomonadati; phylum Pseudomonadota; class Gammaproteobacteria; order Aeromonadales; family Aeromonadaceae; genus Aeromonas; species Aeromonas sp. Y311-2. The sequence goes on from NZ_JAPDCL010000033.1 coordinate 26,592, forward strand.
GCATCGTTGACCACCATCATGCAGGTGGGCCAAAGGCGTAGTGGCGAGAGGCGGGTTAGCCGAGCCGCTTCTGGTGCCGTTCGCGGTTTTCCGCTTTTTTGCGTTCGCTTTTGCGCAGCAGCACATAGAGCGCGCCGCTGCCGCCGTGGCGACGTTCGGCGCTGTGGATCGCCATGACGGCGGGCAGTTGCGGCAACCAGGCGCTGACATAGCTTTTCAGCAGGGCGCGCGGGGTGCTGCGCTCCCCCTTGCCGTGCAGGATCAGCAGGCAGCGGATATCCCGGACTTCACAATCCGCAATGAACTGCACCAGCGTCTGGCGCGCCTCATTGAGGGTTTTCTGGTGCAAGTCCAGACTTGCCTGCAGCTCATATTTGCCGAGCCGCAGCTTCTTGTAGACCCCCTCCTGCACCCCATCGCGTTTGAAGCCGACGATTTCGTGCGGATCGCGCATCTCGATGGCCTCCATGGTGAGGTGGTCGAGGGCGAGTTGTTCGGCAGTGGCAGCCTGGCGGCGAGCGAGCTGCGCCTCGGTCGGGGCGGATTTGGCCGCATGGGGATGGATGTTGTCGCTGCGAATGGGCCGTACGTCGGCCACTTCATTCATGAATAGCGAGAGTTCGTCGTTATGAGACACGGCAGGCTCCCCATAAAAAAAAGTGGGGGCCATTATAACGGCCGCAACCGGCACAGAAAACGGGGAAAGGGGCAGGGGATAAGGGGCGACCAGCATGGACACTGGTGCAGTCTGGCCCGGGAAGCACAGTCGCGAACCATAAAACAGCACAGGCGGTCAGTGTGAGCTGCCGCCTGTGGTCAGAGGATTATTTTCCCTCTTTGGGCTGTTGAGAATGGGGTTGCTGTGAATGAGGCGGTTGCGAGTGCATCACCTTGTAGATGAAGTAGGCCGCGTAAGAGCTGATGAGCAAGAAGGTGCCGATAATCACCAGCATCGACATCAATCCCACGCTGTTGCCAAACATCAGGTCCAGCCAAAAGTCCATTTTATTGCTCCTGTCACCCGGTTGATGACAGGCATGATAAATACCTCTTTGCCCCGTCCGGGATGATCCCGATCAACTCCCTTGCAGGTTGTTTAATAACCAGCGCGAACTGTGATCGTTCTCACTGGACTCCTTGCTACCGAGCCTGCACAGGGCCCGGTGTGGTGAGCGGGGTAATGCGCCACCCTTGCTGCTCCAGCAACGCCAGCAACCCCTGTTCGCCGTAAAGGTGCAGGGCGCCTACCACGATAAAGCTCTCGTTGGGCAGGGTGGACCATTTTTTTAGCCAGTTATGGTTGCGCTCGGCCAGCAGGGTCTGCTCCATCCAGCTTTGTAGCGCGGGCGGGGCCATCTCCTCCTTGAGCAGATTGATAAGCGTCGCCTCATCTCCCTGCTGCCACGCCTTCATCACGGCGGCGAAACCACTCTCCAGCATCGGTAGCTCATCCAGGGTGCTGGCGAGCATCAGGGTCTGGTTGTCACCAACGCTGGCCAGATAACCGAGCTGCTCCAGCAGGGTTTCAAAACCTACTACCGGTTTGCCCTCTTTGGCGGCCCGGACGGCAAAGTGCTGGTCTATCCCGAGTTCACTCTTGAAGTCGGAGCGGGCCATGGCGGCCTGGGTCAGGGTAATGGCGGCAAACCATGGGCGCAGGGTGGCGAGGGTCGCCTCGTCGATGCCATAGCGGGCGCCCGCCATCAGGGTGCGTTGATAGAGCTCGGCAGGCAGATGATCCTTGAGCGGTTTGCCATCCACCAGTCGGGTGAGGGAGCTAGTCTGTTGCCACTGATCCGGCGTGATGCTGTTCATGTCCACCTCCATCACCAATGCGCGACTCTGCAGCCAGGCACGCTCCACTGACTCGGGCAGAGGATAGAGGGCTGGTTTGCCCGCATGGATGGAGCCCAGCAGCCAGTGTTGCTGGTTGCCCTTGCTCACCCGATAGAAGGCGGGATCGGCAAAGGCGTGCAGCGGTAGCAGCAGGCAGAGCAGGAAGACAAAGAGGGAGCGATGAAATCTCATGGGGATCCTTAATATGCGCCGGGTGACTTCTCTTGCTGACAATAACCCCTATGATAAGTCCTCATTTCAGATAACCAAGAGGTTTGCCATGCCCCATCTTCGTTTTCGCGCCGTGACGCTCGATACCCTGCAACAGGTGAGTGGTCCGCTGCAGGCCGAGCTTTGCGAGCTGACCGGCGGCAAGCCGGAGTTTGTCACCATGGAGCGGATTGATAGCTGCTGGATACGCAACGGTGAGCCAGAGACGGGTTTTCCGTTTGTTGAGCTGCACTGGTTCGAGCGGCCACAAGAGATGCAGGACGCCGCCGCGCGCCTTATCACGCGCCATTTGAAACGGGTGCTGGGGGAGCAGACCTATGTAGTGGTGCAGGTGATTCCCTTGGTCAAGAGCGCCTACTACAGCAATGGCGAGCACTATTGAAGAGAGGGACAAACCAGGTTGGCGGGACGGGTGATGCCGTTACGCAGCTAACTCTACATGGGCCACCTGATGCCCACCGTCAATTACGGGATCAGGCCGATTTTGCCAGCAGTTTATCGAGCCAGCGAGTGGGCAATACCCGTCGCAAGAAGGCAAACAGCCGGGTCGGAGTGGTCACCGGATAGCGTGCCTTGGGATGGGCGTGGGTCAGCGCATGGAGCAGCGGAGGGATGCAGGCTTCGCTCGAGAGGGTAAAGCCGCTGGTGGACCCCTCTTTTTCCAGCCGCGTCAGGGTCTGGCGGTAGGCCGACTGATGACGGCTCTGGGCCGGATCGATGTGCCGCAAGAAGGCGCTGCGGGCATTGGCACGAAAACGGGTATCGATGGGGCCCGGTTCAATCAGGCTGATATGTACCCCGCTACCCGCCAGTTCGAGGCGCAGGGTATCGCTATAGCCTTCCAGCGCAAATTTGCTGGCGTTGTAGGCGCCGCGATACTTCATGGCAACCAGTCCCAGAACCGAGCTGTTCTGCACTATCCGCCCCTCTTTGGCCTCCAGCATCGGCGGCAGCACCTGACGGATCAGATGGTGCCAGCCAAACAGGTTGGTATTGAATTGTTCCCTGAGTGCCTCGGTGGGCAGATCTTCCAGCGCCCCGGGTTGGCCATAAGCGCCATTGTTGAACAGGCCATAGAGGCGCCCGCCTGCCAGATGGAGCGCCGCACTGGCACCCAGCTCGATGGAGGCGGGGTCCGCCAGATCCAGCTGTACCGCCAGCAATCCCTGTTGCTGCAAACGGGCCACATCTTCCGCCTTGCGCGCCGAGGCGATCACGGTAAAACCGTGCTGCCCGAGCGCCTGTGCGGCGGCGAGGCCAATACCGCTGGAACAACCGGTGATGAGAACAAAACGGGGCATGATGGCGTCCTTGTGACTGCTGACAAAAGCGTGCGGGCTGGTGAGCGGATAAAATCCTTATCCGGCTCGCATGTTAGCCTGCCAACCGGTAAAAAGAAAACCGGGCCAAGTGGCCCGGTTTGCTGACATCGTATTGCCTGATTACATGAAGGTAAGCGGCATGATGATGTGGAACTTGACGTCGTGCTCGGAGGCGAAGATGTTGGGGTAATCGGTCCAACCGCCGCCCTGGCTGATGTCGTTGTTGTAGTCGGTGTAGTGCAGTTTGAACAGGGTGCCTTTCAGCTTGCCATCCTGCACGGTATAGGTGACATCGAAGTTGGCTGCCCATTCGGTATCTTCACCGTTGGCCGCTTTCTTGCCTTGACCGGTTTCGATATCCCAACCGTAAGCACCGGATACACCGACGGACCAGCCAGGAGCACCAACCAGATCATCCAGAGAACGGGTCACGCCGAAGAACAGCGCTTTCTCGTTGTTGGCGTTCCAGTCAGAGCGGGAGTCCCACCAAATTTCGTTGGCACCCTGAGAGTTGGCGTAGCCACGGGTCAGACGGGGCAGGTAGTTGCCTTCCGCACCTTCAGCCTTGGTCCACAGACCTTCCAGACGGAAGCCGTACGGGCCCATGCCCCAGGCAGCTGTCAGAGCTTGTTGCCATGCCAGACCGTCATAAGTCTCGATCTGGGAAGCGCCCTTGGTGTAGGTCTCGGTCTCGGAACCGTAGAACTGGTAGCTGGTGGAGAGGCCGCCCAGTACGTCAAACTTGTGAGCCAGTTTGAAGTGGTAGCTGTCCATGTAGCCTTCGGACTGACCGAAAGAACCGGTCACAGCAGTGCCATTTTCGAAGGTGTAACGGGCTGCGATACCGTGGATGTAGTCGATGACGTTTTCATCAGCGAACGGATCCATCCACGCTTTGGCACGGGAGAATACCTGAGTCTCTTTGTACCAGGGGGCCTTGTACTCGTCAGCGATGGCGTAGGTCAGGTAGAGGCCACCGAAGTTACCTTCAACTTGACCACCACGATAGGTACCCGGCTGATAAGACCAGTTAACACCGATTTGGCCAGGGACATACAGCTGGGTATAACCACCCTTGGCAGTGATGCCGCCGTCCAGGAATTTCAGCTTCATCGCTGCGTTGGAGAGGCTGAAACCACCTTCAGGGGAGCCATCTTTGGCGTTGTTGCCCCAAGAACGGCCAGCGAAGGAGAATTCGTTTTCCTGGTTGACCGGGTGATTTTCGGTAACGGCCAGGTCATAGGCACCGAAGCCGCCCAGATCCAGACCTACGGTGTCCCAGGCATAACCGGAGTTGAAGTTAAGAGCGGCTTGAACGGTGGAATGGCTCAGGTTGGACTGGTATTTGCCTTCTTTCTTGGCTGCAGTCGGGTCACCATCGATGCGCTGACGATCACGCTGGAAGTAGAACAGACCGCCGGTTAGTTTGGAGTCTTTAACGAAGGTTTCATAGGACTGGCCGTATTCCGGGCTCATCATATCCTGAGCTGCCAACGCCATACCGGGGGCGACCAGAGCGGCTACCACAGCGGCACTCAAAGCGGCGCGCTTGAAGATCACTTTTTCCATTTTTATTGCTCCTGATTTTATGGACTTAGCTTTTTTTTTCCGGCAGTTGGCATCGGGCCTACCGCTCGGTATTGGCATTGCAATCAAAACCCCGAAGGGCAAAAAATCTTGTCTTGGCTACCTGCAAACCCGGATGTCTTGGCACATCTGTAGTTGGCAGTCCTGATCATCACATGTTGTTTTTTTATGTTCCGATTCTTGGCTATCGGACAACCCCAAGAGTACGTTCGCGGTGCGAAATATCAATGAAAAGTTCCCTCAACGTTTCAAAAGTATGACCGAGTGCAAATAATCATGGGCAAGGTCGTAAACAGCCTCATGGCAGGTATCACGGTGATGAGAGCGTTTTCTTGAGACCGCAGCCAGCGCCAGTGCGGGTTTTCATCCGGTACGGGGGAAGAGGTGTCAGTTAACCTGCCGATAACAGATAATTTTGTGCTACAAAAAAACTTTCCCTCTGGTCGAGGGAAAGTGATCTGGTGAGGATGTGGGGCAAATAGGGGTCAGCCTTGCTGGCCGAGGATGCGGGGGATCTGCTGCGCCTGATGGTGGATATGGGAGGAGACCTGCACCGAGAGCTGACTCACCTGACGGGCATGCTGATGGATACGGGCGATCAGATCGGCAAAACTGGCCAGCTTGTGTTCCTGACTTTTGGCGTTGTCGGCGCCCTGCAGGGCGATCACTGCGGTGTTGCGGGCTATCTCCCGCACTGCCTGGGTAGTCTGGCGCAGTTGTTCCGCCTGCGCCCGCTGGCGGCTTGATTCGCTGGTGATCCGGTTCAGTACAGTGCCAAGTTGTTCGCCGGATTGGGTCAGGCGCCCCAGAATATCGGTGATCTGGTTGAGGGATTGCTGGGTATTGGCCGAGAGGTGGCGTACTTCATCGGCGACCACGGCAAAGCCGCGTCCCTGTTCCCCTGCGCGGGCCGCTTCGATGGCGGCGTTGAGGGCCAGCAAGTTGGTCTGCTGAGCGATATGACCGATCACATCGACAATGGCAGTCACATCGGCAACCGAGCGGGTGAGGGCTTGCAGTGCCTCATCGCTCTCGTCAATCGCCAGTCCTGTCTGATGAGTGGCGTGCAGCATGCTCCCCACCAGATCTTCGCTCTGGCTCATCGCCTGTTCGTTATGGTGGGCATGCTGGGCGATGTCGGCGGCGACCTGATGGACCTCTCCGGCCAGCTGGTTCAGCTCATCCATCATCTGACCGCTCTCGTCGACCACCTGTTCGGTGGTGCGGGTGCTGTGGTGGATCTCGTCAACCTGACTGACCATCCCTTGCAGACTGAGGGATACTGCTGACAGCTGCCCCTCTTTTTGCTGTTGGTCCAGTTGCAGACGACCGATCAGCCGATTGTAGCTGGCAACAATATCGGCCAGCTCGTTGCGATCGCGCCCGGTAGGCAACGGCTCGGCCTGCCCCGTCTGATCGAGTTGCATAAAAGCTCCACGCAGTCGCAACAAGGGGGTGAGCAGCCAACGTCGTTGCACCAGCGCAAACAGCAGGGCGACTATCACCAGACAGAGCGCCAGCGTGCCGAGGATGGTGGCCAGCTCCTGATTGACGGCTTGCCGTTCGCGGGCAAGTTGTTCCCCCATCTGTCTGGTCGCTTGCAACATGGCCATGATGTCTTGCTGCACGGTCTGGCGGCCAGCCTGTTGCTGTTGTAGCGCCGTGCGGCTGTTGGCCAGCTCCTGCGGATAGCGGCCCAGCAGCGAGCGTAATTCGCTGCGCGGTTGATCTCCCAGTTCCTTGCGCACCGGCTCCCCCAGCGTGAACTCATCGGCGGGTGCCTCTTCATACAGGCCGAGCAGTGGCAAGGCTTGCAGCGCTTGCGCCTGTTTTTGCAGTGCCTCCAGCTCGAAGCGGATCCCTTCGAGCAGCTTTTCATTGCCCTGCTCCATATAGCCTTGGCGTAAATGGGCGAGGCGCGGCAGGCCAGCCAGGATCTCGGCCGCACCGCAGCGATATTGTTGTGCCGCGGCAGATTGTTCCGTGCTGGCGCCTTGCTCCCCATAGCGGATCAGCGCCATGGCCTGGCTGCCCAGCTCACTCTCCGCATTTTGCAGCAGCAGCTGGCTGTTGCCCGAGAGCTTGCCTGCGGCCTGATAGTCGTGCGTGATGCGCTGCGCCATCTTTTCGAGTTGCTGCCTGAGCGGGGCTGCCACGGCATCATCCTGAGCGGCCAGCGAGGAGAGCGCTTGCTGGCGGACCTTCTCCGCTGCTGTCAGTTGTTGCGGATCGCCGCTGTTGAGGTAGTCACGCAGGCTGTTTTGCAGGGTCACTGTCACCAGTTGTTGCAGCGTCTCGTGCTGATGCTGGGCCTGATTGGTATGGGCAAGCTGTTGCCAGCCGTGGTAGAGGGCCAGCGCCTGTCCTCCCGCAACCAGTAACAGCACAAGAGAGGATAGGGTGGCGTAATGGGCGATTTTCACGGGGTAATTCCTGTCAGCACAGACCATGGGGGAGCGTGGCCAGAGCCTAAACAGGGATGATGGCGTTTTTATGACAGCATGGTCAGGTAGCCCTATCTTGCCGGCTTAACTGGCTGGGGATACCTGAGCGCTGTTGCGTTGGCCAAGCATACCGAGCAGGGCGCCTCCCATGATAAGTGCCCCGGCCAGCAGATGGCGCGAGGTCAGCTCTTCTCCGTTCAATGCCACTAACAGCAAAGTACTCAGCAGCGGTGCCAGGTAGGCAAGGGCACCGATCCGGCGTGGATCGCCGTCTCGCAGTGCCAGATACCAGGTCACAAAGGCCGCCCCCATCGGGCCCAGCGCCAGCCCGATGATCAGCCACCAGTCACTGGTGGGGATCTGCGCGAGTGGCAGGGGCCCCTCCAGCAGACGGGCGAGCAGCAGAGCCAGCAAACCAGCGGGCAGGCAGGCTGCCGCAGTGACCACGGCAGGGGCTGGCGGCAGACGGCGTGATAGCACCGAATAGGCCCCCCAGACGACAGCTGCACCGAGCGCCAACAGGTATCCCGGCAGATAGGCCTGCTGCAGTTGCAGCTCGCCATTGACCATCACCAGCATGGAACCCGCCAGACCAAAGGCGCCAGCCAGCAGGTGACGGGCATGGAGGGGATGGCCGGGCAACAACAGCGGGGTGAACAGAATGATGCAGAGCGGCCAGAGGTAGTTGATGAGGTTGGCCTCCAGCACTGGGGCATGGCGAAAGCTCATAAAGAGCAGCAGATGGTAGAGCAGCAATGCCGTAACCGTCACCAGCCAGGTAATAGGACGAGCGCGCCATTGGCGCCAAAACGGCAAGGCCCCGACCCCGCAGAAAAACAGCACCAGCCCGACCAGCACCAGTGGTGACACGCTGGTGACCCGTGACGTCAGCGCCGCCAGCGAGGCCCACAGCACAATGGTCAGCAGTGCAAAACCGGTGGATCTATCCCACCAGGAACATCCGGACATCCAACACTCCTTTGCAAGATGAAACAGGGCTTGGCCTCACAGACAAGCCGAAGAGAAGCAGTCTATCAGAGAGCGCATGCTCTGAACGCAGAAAGGAGAGGGTCATTACGGTTGGATGGTCGGATTCATTGTCGCCAAAAACGACCAAGGGGTTGGCATCGTGATGATGCCAACCCCTTGTTTTATATGGCGCTCCCGACTGGAGTCGAACCAGTGGCCTGTCCCTTAGGAGCCAAGATCGGTAGTGTTTCAGAAGGTTTTATAAAGTTGAAGAATTGATGGTAATGTATTGTTTTTAATATTTATTTTTCTTGTTGTGGGTTTCAACTAGTTTCATGAAGTCTCACCCTATATCATGTTTGCTGTGGTACCCCAAGTGGTACCCCAAACAGGGGGGAGAGAATGCTATGGCAAGAAAACCGGTAACTCAGGATCGAGAGATCCCCTCATTGATTTTGCAAGGGGAGGCTTCGATTACCCGCTATGCGGTGAAATCTCCCCATGGCGGTGGATTAGCCATTGAAGTTAGGGCTGGGAAGAGCAAGCGGTTTGTCTATCGTTATCGGATTGCTGGTACTCAGGCGACAGTTGTTCTGGGTAATTACCCTGCGTTGTCGTTGGCGCGAGCCAGGCTTGAGCATGCAGAGCTGGCTGCCTTGGTAAAAAAAAGGATAGATCCGCGCAAGCATGTTGCTAGTGAAAAGGCTAAAAATGAAACAGCCCTGACGATGGATGAGTTACTTGGACGATGGCTCGACGCTCAGCGTGTTGCTCAGGTCGTCAAGCCACGAACCCTCCAGTGTCACCAGGAGCGTTGGAATCGTCATCTCAAGAAGATCCTGGGCAATATTCGCTTAATCGATCTGACTCGTGCCCACTTGGCGCAAGCGTTAGAGATCACTCGGCGTGCAACAAAAGATGAAACCCGTAAGGGGCTGGGAACGCTGAACCAGATGTTGGATTATGCAGTGGTTCACTGCCTGATCGAGGCCAACCCTGCGAGACTGTTGCGACCAAAGGATTTTGGTGCCAGTGCCGGTTCGCCAAGAGAGCGATGGCTGACGGTCCCCGAATTGCGCAGATTATGGAAAGCCCTTGATGAGGATCTTGGAAGTGGTGGCAGCTTAGTGGCTGGAGGGCGTGGCATTTCTCGCCATGCAACAATTTCTTTACCTGCCGCGAATGCGATTAAGCTATTGATACTGACCGGATGTCGTAGAGGTGAAGTCGCTAATATGCGTTTTTCACAGATCAAGGATGATATATGGACTATACCAGAAACCAAAAATGGTAGAGCTCATACTGTCTTTATTTCTCCTCAAGCGAGATCAGTAATTGAGGAGCAGGGACAGTATGCCAATGGTGATTTCGTATTCGAATCTGATCGTCCAAAAACAGATGAAATAGAGCCAATTTTAGTTGACTCGATAACCAGAGCTTTAAGACGATTCATTTCTCGTTCGTTATCTGATATGGAACCATTTACTGTACATGATTTACGACGTAGTGCTGCAACCAATTGGGCTGAGAGATTAGACGCAGAAGAGAGAGTGATCGAATTGTGTTTGAATCACCTTCCACTAAATAAATTGGTGAGAACCTATCATCGTTCACGACATGACGATAAGAAAAAAATGCTATGGCAACGCTGGGGCGAGTTGGTTGAACTAGAGGTGGCAAATGATCCGCAAAAAACTAATAGTCATGGGAATGTTATCGAATTCGTAAAAAAAGTAAAATAAAAAGGCGGACTAGTGTCCGCCTTTTTTTATTTGTTCATATTCTTCTTGTATCAGTCTAATTATCACTTCATTTTTTCTTCTGTCAGTTTTCATGCAAATGTCGTCTAGCATGCTAATTGTTTTTTCTGGCAAGACAACACTAACCGATCTTTTCCCATTGTTCTTGTCTCGAAAAGATTTTTGTGACCAAGCCGATTTCATTTTCCTAAGCATCAGTTCTCTAGCTGGTGGTATTTCATTTAGGAGGTCAAAGAGCGTAATAATACAGTATTTGATTGTCGACGAATTATCTCTGTTGATGAACCATATCGGAGGTTTATTATTTCCTGTTTTTATATTTTCAAACAAATAACTCCATGCCCATTCATCATCACATTTATCCACCCATAATTTTACATCAATTTTTTGACTTGCAATTTGCCATTTGGTTTTTAATGAATCAACATCTTTTATTTTTTGTTCGTTGGTCGTGTTGATTATGTCAAAAAAAGAGATGATACAATTTTTTTTGCTGACATTGTTGGTTGGTGAAAGGTCAAGATTATAAATGTTATATACATGTAAACCGCCGGTCGCTTCAAATGCACCATCTATTCTGACTCCTACATCCATAGTCGAAGGTGATACAACGGGGTATTGAGTTAAAGAACGTATGTATGACCATATATAATTACACAAACGATCATTTTTTGTATCTATCCAGTTGAAATTTGTTTCGCTTATACACTCAGATTTAATGCTTTTTATTATTAATTCTCGAGGGGCAACTTTTCCCTCAAAACTTCTAAGGGGAGAGCCAAGTCCACAGTTAGCTCTATTTATAAGGATGCTGCTGTTATTGGATAGGTGACTAATTATATCCTCATCACTTACAGATAAGGATATGTCTTTATTTAATAATCTGAGGACGAATTCCCTTTCTCTTTTGGACAAAGAGATGGTGTGTTTTATTTCTAGATAATTCTTATCACATATTGTTGGCATAACCTTATTAGCTCCAGAAAGAATTGATTACTAAGTAATTTTGTTATTATTTTAAATTGTTTATTGGCTATTTTTTAACTTGTTTTTGAGTAATTTGCAATGTCTTTCTATCGCTTATTTTTCCATGCGTTAGTACTGTATTACTGTGCTTTTGCCTATCACCAGCCTACTTTTTGGTTTCGTTGAAGGTAGTGAAGGCTCACTGTGTGTGGGAGTAGCATGTAATCTCTATCAACGGACAAGTTGATAGGCGCTCTTTGATCATCACTGTGGCTTGGTAGAGGAGGCGGCATGATTTGAATCGGACGCTAATGATAGGCTCACTGGGCTTGCCAAAATACAACCGCTAGGTACTCGAATGTCTATGCCAATAATTGGGTCACTTGATCCTCTGTAGGGAAATCACAAAGAGATGCCTTCAGCAGGTGAATTTTGGGTAATGATATATGGATCGCTAACGTTGAATACATGGCAAAAGTTACATGAAACCATCACACGCAATCACTAATGCAGAGCAATGACAACCTGTTGGCTAGAGTGAAACACTTCATGGATACCATGTCTCATTTCCTTGGGCATAGATATGGAACAGCGAAGGTGTAGCACTACTAGGATCAGCAATTTAGCTTAGCTCACCAAGCAGGTAGCTCAGTTCTACTAATGAGACCTATACCTTTTGCGTATTCCGGCGAAGTTGAACAGCCATTCCGGCCAACGTGAACACCCTGATCCTTAACGCGCTCACGTCATCCCG
>NZ_JAPDCL010000034.1:0-2786 GCF_027706025.1 Aeromonas sp. Y311-2
GCGGCACGATTATCCACCCGCTTGCGATGCCTCCCCAGCGGGTGGTTGGTTTTGTGTTCTGGAAGCAATGGTTCCATTTTTGCCCAGAGCTCATCACTAATCAGCCAGTTATCGCCCGCCATCCGCCCCTCAGAAATTGTCACACAACACTATTTTTGTCTGACAACTCCTTTTGGGATAGGTTCTAAGTTCCACAATACAATAATACGAGCCATCAACCCCATCCTTCTGAGATAATAAAAAAACAAAGAGGGGGAGTGAAATGAAGTATAAAAACATGCTCATAATTATTTTAATTACCATGAATTGTAGTCACAACGTCATCAACTTTTCATTTGAAAACTTCATAATAATAAACATCATAGCTTAGATCCGACATTCCGCACCTGTTTGGGGATTTATTTTCGGCGATGATGTCTACACATTCGCAGTAAATAGCGACCTTGAGGATCTTGTAGTGGAGGCGGCCAAAATAGCAGGAATACTCCGATTCATGTATGCGCCTCCTGTGAGATGAAGTGAAATGCTATCCAACAGAGCATTGTCACGCGAACACGAAAATAAAATCACGTGCTTTCTCAACTTGATCACAAATGTGTGGGTTATATCACAATTTTAAATACAAAAATTAGGTGCGGAATAACTGTTAGATATTTAAAATTCGTTAATTAGCCCTGCACCATCAATGTCAGATCCGTTTTACATGAATAAAGTAAAATGGGCCATGATTTAATTCATGGCCCATTTAAAACAATCGCAGTTTGTGTCACGGCACCTAGCTGAGGCGCTTACTTGATACACTAAGCAATAATAAAATAGATGACTACGCCAACTTACTTTAGGACATCAAGTGCGCGTTGGTTGATACTATAATTATCAGAATAAACTCTAAATGATTTGGCTTCGGCCAATTTCAATTCTTTATTGGTTTTCAGTGCGACTACCTTGAGAACGTCTCCATTGATCTGACAACCATGATCTAACAACTCAAATGGATATTGTGTGGTAACTTTTGGTTTGATTTTTTCTCGGCATATTTCATGCCGGTACTCTGCAAAATCGCCAGAGGAATTACTATAGTAGCCCTTATTGTTTAGCTTGTAATAAATTCTAGCGGTGGACCCATCTAGCTCTCTTGCTTCTGACACAGGGATGCTAGCTAAATCAGGATTATTGAATGCAATCCTATCATCCTGGAATACCATTCGAAGGACTTTAAATTTAGCACCGTAACCATTAACACCAGTATAGTGAGCTTGTTTGGGTTTGACTGTTTTTAACATCACATATGGCAAGTCGTATGTACTACTCGACTGATTCCATTTGGAAAGCACCACATCACTGTAGTAAACCCCGCCATATTGATTGATAAGGCTTGTGTACTTCTCCCCAAACCCGCCAAATTTATCCTCCTCTGGCAACTGGTTTATTATTTCTTTGAAAATTTTATATTCCATCTGAACAGCATTTTTTTCAATTGGCGGTGCCTTGACACCTGGAGCTTCAACGACCTGAACTGCTACTGTTTGGTGGTCGTTCACTACAGGTGGCTGACTGGATGTAGGTGAAGACTGGCAAGCTAACATTGGCAAAACCAGTAATATCGATATCGAAGAACGAGTGTACCCCATAATTTATCCTCAATCCTTTTTATAAAGTCTAATTCGTGTCAGGTAATGTAAGCTACGGCCGTACCATATGATCAACTTGTAAACTTACAAGTTGCCATAATACATAGAAAGTTTATAACGCTTAGATCATATAAACAACAATTAATCATGATACTGGCCGATAGTGATTGTCGGCTGACAACGGGATAATCTGCACCAGAGCGGCAGCAGGCAAATAGGTCACAGGTATCGTGAAATGGAACTCCGGCCCCTTGCCGACAGCGATTGTCGGCTAACAAAAGTGGTGATCTTCGCCTCAGTGGCCGCTGGCGAACAGATTATCAGTATCATGAAATGGAATTCTTCCAACCAATCTCACACCATTATCGGTGGTGAGAAATGCAACAACACAGCCTTATTACAACTGGTACAGCTGCTGGCGGCATAGCCGCAGCAAACACGAAAAAAAGCTCCATTTAAGCCCATTCGTAGACGCTTCAATCCACACCGGTGATACTACTCATATCTTGCACAGAACTTAGCCACTTACGTTCAGCGCAAAATGACTTTTTCAGGACCCACTCCAGCGAGTGTTCTTTTGAGGTAGCCATGGCACGAACCCTTGACGAAATATTGACCACAGAAATACCCGACGTTGTCACTCAGGCCAGGGAAAAAGCAGAGCAAATGCGACTAGAGATTCATATAAATCAACTCCGTGAAGTGCTGACCCAGGCTGGCACCGAACCCATGATTTGCGATCAAGATCCATCTATACAGGACGTTACACTGATGGACCTTAAACGCTGGGTCGAGGCTGCTGGGGGAAAACTACAGCTCAATGTTGAAATGCCAAACGGATCTCAGATCTCGTTTGCCGTTTAACTAAATATGGATCTCAGAACACCGTAGCAATTGTCGGCTGACAACGGAATGATCAACTCATCAGGGCCCGCTGGCATTCGCATTATAGGTATCGTGAAATGGAAATCTGGCTTCAGCGAACTCGATTGTCAGCTGACAACGGGGTGATCAGCTCATCAGAACCATCAGGCATTGGCGTTATCGGTAGTGTGAAATGGAAATCTGGCTCCAGCGAACTCGATTGTCAGCTGACAACGGGGTGATCAGCTCATCAGAACCATCAGGCATTGGCGTTATCGGTAGTGTGAAATG
>NZ_JAPDCL010000034.1:2796-2928 GCF_027706025.1 Aeromonas sp. Y311-2
ACTCGATTGTCAGCTGACAACGGGGTGATCAGCTCATCAGAACCATCAGGCATTGGCGTTATCGGTAGTGTGAAATGAAGTCCTGGCCGCTGCCCGATAATCTGCTCGGCACTCTCTGTCAGCCGCATTATA
>NZ_JAPDCL010000034.1:3028-3259 GCF_027706025.1 Aeromonas sp. Y311-2
GCGTTATCGGTAGTGTGAAATGAAGTCCTGGCCGCTGCCCGATAATCTGCTCGGCACTCTCTGTCAGCCGCATTATAGGTATCGTGAAATGGAAATCTGGCTCCAGCGAGCTCGATTGTCAGCTGACAACGGGGTGATCAGCTCATCAGAACCATCAGGCATTAGCGTTATCGGTAGCGTGAAATGAAATCCTGGCTGCTGGCTGGCAACGATTGTCAGCTGACAACGGGG